>NZ_JUEE01000087.1:0-73530 GCF_000802135.1 Desulfosporosinus sp. BICA1-9 | reverse complement strand
ACATCTTCTTTCAGCGATGTTACATCTTCTTTTAGTAACGTCACATCTTCTTTCAGCGATGTTACATCTTCTTTTAGTAACGTCACATCTTCTTTCAGTGATGTTACATCTTCTTTTAGTAACGTCACATCTTCTTTCAGTGATGTTACATCTTCTTTTAGTAACGTCACATCTTCTTTCAGCGACGTCATATCCTTTTTCAGCGATGTCAGGTCTTCTCCCTGCCGAGATTGGCCTTCACGCAAGGCTTGGAGTTCAGTCAGAATCTGGGCAAAAATTTGCTCCATTCTTATCCACCTCCCCATCTCACAAGTAATTATTTATGCATCTTTTGAACTCAAAAGTAGTATAGCACAGATTCGGCTTTGCAGCTCACAGTTTTTAGAGTTTTTGAGTAAATTGCCTCTACATAACCTTCTCAAAGAATTTCTAATTAATTCCTATGCACTTTGTGAACGTAGGTTAAACAAAAACCGAACTTAAGTCAATTTCAAATTCTGATAGTAGGGATTCATGAATCCCTACTATGATCGTATGATCCTCTGCATAAACATCTGGCCTACCGTATCTCTTATTTTCCTGCAAAGTAAACACACTTACTAACCTGTTCTCAGGTTCAACAATCCAGTATTCCGGTACTCCAGCTTTTTCAAATTTATTAAACTTTAAAAGCTTGTCTTTTCTGGCAGTTGGCGGCGAGGAAATCTCGATAATCAGGGCTGGCACCCCGAAATATCCTGTTTTTCTAAGCTTACTTTCATCACATATCACGACAATATCGGGCTGTGAGATGATATTCGAGATTTCTTCATCCCGTTCATTATCCTTAGGAATACAAAGATCAAACGGTGCAGCAAATACCCTGCACGGTGTTCCTTTAAGATGAGCATTAAATTGTGAGGTTAGTTCTACAGATATTGCCTGATGCTGCCAGGTTGGAGCTGCTTGCATATAGGGTACTCCGTCAATAATCTCCCATCGTTCTTCCTCAGGCCAGGTTAAGTAATCTGCATAGGTGTATTTTCTTCCTTCCTGTGGTAATGGCATAAGAACACACGCTCCTTTGGTGTTTTGCTATAATTATACTTTAGTACTTCCCATTTTTCATCCGTTTTTTACCAACCTGGTTTCGTTAATCGATTAAATAACCGTAGGGGCAATTTAGGAATTGCCCCTACGGTGTAATGTATCTTGAAATTAGCGTTTTTTATGGCCTTTGTGCTTCTTCTTAGAATCCTCAGATCCATGATAATAATAGTAGTAGTAGTATTCACTGGTTTTCATGTCCGCCTTATTGAGGACTGCCCCGAGGATCTTAGCTCCTACTTTATCCAGTTGATCTTTGGCTCGTTGGGCATACTCTTTGTTGACTTCACCTGAAGCTAGAACCAAGATGACTCCATCAACTTCCTGAGCAATAATGGCGGCATCCGTCACCGCGATGATGGGAGGGGTATCGATCAAAACTACATCAAATTGCTCGCTGACTTCCTTGATCAGGCGCTTCATCCGCTTAGATCCGACTAACTCAGCCGGATTAGGAGGAATAGGTCCTCCCGTAAGCAGCATGAGGCCAGGAACCGCTGTTTCTCTGATATTGGTGTGACCGTCCTGATCCTGAACCAGCGAAATAGATAACCCTTGTCCATTATCTAAACCAAAGAGCTTGTGCTGAGTGGGGTTTCGCAAATCCGCATCGATGACCAGAACGGATTTCCCAGTTTGAGCGATACTTACCGCGAGGTTGGCGACTGTAGTCGATTTCCCTTCCCGTGGACCTGAACTGGTGATCATGATTTTTTTGGTCTTAGAATCCACACTCGTAAACTGGACATTGGTCCTAAGCGTACGGTAGGCTTCAGAGATTGGTGATTTTGATTGTTCTAGTGTAATTAATGAAAATGTCAAATAAACCTTCTCCTCTTACCCTTGTTTTCCCACTTCGTAGTTTGGTATAACGCCTAGGACTGGAATCCCCAAAAACTTCTCCACATCATCAGAGGTCTTGATTGTGTTATCTATATATTCCAAGAGGAAGACGAGTCCGACGGAAGCCATTAAGCCTACAACAAAGGCAATAAGTACGTTGAGTTTTTTATTGGGTTTAACGGGATGCGTTGGGGTCATCGCAGTATCGACAATGCTCACACTATCCACTTTTTTGATGTCAATCACGGCTTTAGAAAATTCGTTCGCCATGGAGTTGGCAATTGAGGCTGCCAGCTCAGGGTCTGTATTTAGAACCTGGATTTCTAGGATTTCTGTGGTCTTCACGGGGTTTATGGAGATCATATTGTCAAGTTGGGCTATCGTCATCGACAAATCTAAGTCTTTAATCACATTCTGTTCCACAGTCCGACTCTGAGCGATGGCTGCATAGGTCTTCGCCAATTGCAGGTTCGCTTGGAGGACACTATTATCTAACATTTGTACTGCCGCTTGGCCTGACTCTGAAGCCTTTTTCCCGACGATCAAGGTGGTAGAGGCTGAGTACACGGGTTTCATGACAAAAAAACTAATAATTCCGCTGGTGAGTGCTGCAATCAGTGGTAAGGCTACCACGATGATCCAACGTTTGCGCAGCACTTCCCAGTACTGTCGTAATTCTATTTCTTCTTCCATTTTGACCTCCCAAAATTAGCAACTTAAAACTAGTTCGACATTATACTATTCGAGATAGTTTCAGGTTTTCCTTCCTTTATGCAAGAATAATTCTCTTTCCACCGAACGTTTAAGTCGATACTAAAAGACTCTTCAGGCCTATCTGAAGAGTCTTTGACTTTGTTGGCACTTTCTTGCTTCTTTTAGTTGACATGAGGTCCTAAGCGAATAATAACGCTTAGCACGTCGCTATCCGTATACCCCGCCTTTGTGATCTTTCCTTGAAATACCAGGTCTCCTGTCGTTCCTAGGAGGGATCTTAAGCTACTAAGTGAAAGACCATCGCCCCCTTTGTCTAGTCCTGCGAGGAGAGCGCCAGTAGTGACTATTCCATTACTATCAATCGTTGAACTAAAGCTTTCCCCTAACTTGATCAGTTCCAGACCGTTCGCTTGGATGGAGGTGATCACGATGTCCGGGAACGTTTGATTCGTGGTTAATTGCAAGCCGGTAAAGCGCACACTATCACTGACCCCTGTGAAATAAATGGTCTCTCCATTAACAACTTGACGGGTCACATTATCAGTCGCCAGAGCTTTGATGTAGGAGACAGTTAAATTCGTCGGTGTCGTAGGGGTTGGAGGAATGACGACAGGTGGAGTAATAACCACAGGAGGAGTCGTGGTCACCGGAGGAGTCGGCTGGGTGGTACTGGTATTTTGTCCATTCGCTTTCCCTCCGCCCCAAGCCTCTGTACCGGTGGAACCTATGTCAAGGGTGTCTATTTTAGAGCCCACGGGAACCATGATCTCGGCCTTGACGATAGCTTTCATGGTTTCGACACTCGTGTTCGCGGCAAGGTCCAATCTGCCTTGGGATTGGACTTCAACGGCTTTAAAGTTTCCATCTAGCGTGACTTTGTGGGCGGGGTTATCAGTGTTAATCACTACGGAGGGAACCACTGCGTTAAGAGACGCTTTCAGATTCATCTGACCGGAGACGACAATCGGCTGCGTGAAGGTCCCTCGCAATTCGACCACAGGAGTCTGTCCTGGTGAACTGGTTAGGAAAATTTCGCCGAGCAAACCACCCTGATCGTCCAAGATGGCAAACGAGCGGACAACGGTTGTACCGATGTTCGTAGTCCCTGTCGACTCTACGCGAACCGAGCTACTATCGCTGTCTACGGTTAAGCGATTAGCACTCGTATTCCTAAGATGAATGCTGTCCTTGGCCCCTGAGAGTATCACGACATTAGCAGCGGTCACGCCGTCTAAAGTAGCTGTCCCAGTGTCACCAGGATCTACAAAGACAGTCCCCTTGACTATTACGTCATTAAGGATAATATTATTACCTTTTAGATAAACACTGTAAGCCACCTTGGCATGAGCTAAGGTGATGTTGCTGCCCGTGATTTGGACGGTATCCGTCAGTTCTGCTGGGTTATTGGCATCGGTCGAGCCTAGTATAGCATGATCGTTCGCATAGGTTATTGCTGAGGTCAGGGCATTAATTCCTGTCGTAGGGACAACGACTTCTCCCCCCATGGCAACAAGATCCGCGGTTGACATTGTTAGCTTCACAAAGTCCACAGTGGCTTTATCAAGTTGTTGATTGATTAGTACGATCGGTGCCTTATCCACGGCTGCCAGGGAAACACCCGCCAAGGCGTCGACCAACGTCTCTCCGTTAGCCACATAGACCTTGGAATTTCGATAATGCTTGGCAAAGCCCTTGAGGATCTGAACGTTTGTATCATACTTTGTTGAGCCGGAGTAGCGACTGACAATGCCCGGCAACTGCCCTTTGACCGTATCCGATACGACTGCAGTTCCTCCAACGACATAGGAATCCGTGATATTGGCCTTGATGCTGTCCAGATAGGTTTGGACCGAGGCAGGAAGCTTATCTCGAGTGGTTGTCAAGATGGAAATTCCCTGAGCCGCGGCGATCGGCGCGATGGACAGGGCATCTGCCGGACTGACCCATCCAGCCGCTAGGATAACCTGAGAACTATTCACACCTTGTTTGGAAATTTCTTTAGCAATATTTACGGATGTCTCATATTGGTCATACCCACCGAGTTGTACCGGAGTGATGCCCATACCTTTTAATTCCTCAAGAACTGCTGGTTTAATTACGGCCTGCCCGCTCGTGATGTAAGCCTTCTTCGGCTTGAGACGCGCTAATTGTGCTCGTGCCGACGAATTTAAGCTTTGTCCACCATCTGTAAGCAGGATCGGAGCCTTCAAGGCTGCAGCTAGAGGGCCTGCTGCCAGAGCATCAACGAGAGCGTAGTTCATTCCAGCTGAGAGTACGACGTTATCAGAAGTGCCTGACCAGCCTTTCTCAGCCATCAAAGCTGCCGTCGCATACTGATCCACTCCGCCGATCCGGGTTACGTTGCTTGAACCACTGGTTGTCACTGCAATTGCAGGGAGAGCAACCAGGGTCGAAGATAAGACGATGAGAGCTGATATACAACCTTTAATAAGCTTTTGTGTTACCCCATTTCTCAAAGTGTTAACCTCCCATGTTAGATTAATGAAAGAGAGTTGGAATCCCAACTCTCTTTCATGTAAAACATCATTCTTCCAGCTTGTGCCAAACGTTAATTGGCTGGTACAGTAACTGTGATACGCACTAGTTCATTACTCGTTCCCGGTGTACCTCCACTCTTATGGGCTGTAATAATTGCACTTCCAGCCTGTACAGCATGAATGGCACGTCGGCCTGAAATGGTGGTAATTATCACGGAAGGATCGTCACTATACCAGTCGAGAAGATTCACTAATTCGATAGCACCAGAATTTATACCTGTGACGCTGATCTTAAATTCTGTTATTTGACCAATTGTCATGGTAGCTGGGATGGTGCAGATAATTTGAGAGCGTATAGCCGCCCTAGTGATAGCCTTTTCCGCTGCGTTATCTGGGTCAATCTCCTCACCTAGTAGACGTTGAGCGTCAACGACTTTATCCATCGTTAACCCCAGATCAGAAAGCTTGGTCGCAAACAGATTATATGGATTGTCAGTTGTTGGATCTGCAACCACATGAGCCGCAGCCTTGGTCCAGGCGACAAGTTGGTCTTTAATCTCGGTACTTGTATTATCCGAAAGGTCTATCAGACTAACGCCGCTACTATTTATAACCCCGGGAAGTGCTTCCTGAACCGCTATTAAGAACCTCGAGAATTGGTCCATAGTAAAATCATTTCCGAAAAGTGTTCTAAAGGTTGCAAGATTATTGTTTTTGAAGGTATCTATATTGCTTTCCAAGGTGAATCTGTCTGTTGAATACTGCAAAGTTCCGAAGTCCTTCATGTACCCTATTAAGGCACTCTTAGCAGTTGCAGAATCTCCAAAGAGTGCAATAACCTGTGCGGTCAGAAGCGGGTTGATAATTGCATCCCACTTAGGATCAGCTACATTAAATCCTTGAAGGGCTGTTTTGGCAAGCAGGAGGGAGTCCTTATCAGTGTCCGACAGACCGCCGTACACTTCCATGATTTTGTCGACAAGATTATCGAAGCCTTTGATGATCGCATTGTTGAAGTTGGTCGTTGCGGTTGCTAAAGCGGCAACTTGTGCATTGACTTGCGGTTGGGTTGCACTGGCGTTATTGTTTACTATCGCAGCGGAGTCAATCGCTGCTTGGAAGGTCTTTTTGGCTGTTATCGAAACTTGGCCGGTTGCCGTTCCTACCGATTTGCTTGCGATCAGGGCTGTGGCATTAACGATGGCGGTGTTTAAGGTTGTTTTACTGACGGGGGCTACTTTGATGATCGCGTTGTTGAAGTTAATCGTTGCACTTGCCAAAGCAGTTACTTGGGCATCAACTTGAGCTTGAGTTGCATTTGCGTCATCCTTTACAGCGGTAGCCGCAACAATTGCCGCTTGGAAAGCATCAAGGGTTGCCTGGGATACATTACCGATTGCTGTTCCTACTGTTTTGCTTCCGATCAGGGTGGTGGCATTACTGACGGCTGTGTTTAACGCTGTATATATGGTTGCTACTTCTGTGATAATCGCCATGTTGAAGTTGGTCGTTGCGATGGCCAAAGCTGCTACTTGTGCATCAACTTGTGCTTGGGTAGCTATTGGACTATTTTTTACCACAGTAGCTGCATTAATAGTTGCTTGGAAAGCATCGACAGCTGCTTGCGCTACATTGCCGACAGCGGCTCCAACGATTTTGCTTCCTACCAAGGTTGTAGCAGTATCGATGGCTGTAATTAACACTGTTTTGCTGACTAATGCAGTGATGGCTGATTTTAAGTTATTCGTTGCAGCAAGCACTTGGATTGCCGTTGAGCTAGACGTCTTACAGGCATTGGCTGCGGTCAACGTGTTTTGCATCGTTGACCAGCTTTCTGTAGTATAATTTGCTTCAACTTTCGCTTCTGCCTCTGCGATCGCTGCAAGCAAGGCGATCTTTGCTGCATTCACAGCGTCTACTCTGGCCCGTATCTGAGCTACAGTAGTTGTGGGGTTGACAGCAAAGTCTGCAACATATGCTACAGCGTTATCTGAAACGATAGTCGCTACATCAAGCGGGCTGTTAGCGGCTAATGCCTGTAAAGCAACAATTACATCATTGTTTGCAACTGCTCCGTTAACTGCGGTTATCAGGTCTGTCAAGGAGATAACAATATATGCCACTGTACTACCAGCAGGATCAATGTTACCACCTATTCCGGTAGTTGCAGAAGTAATAATATTATTGTTTACTAGGGTTATAGGTTCATTGGTTGTAACATTTGTTGCTGTTCCAGTATTGGTTATGGTTATGGCTGTGCCAGCGGCTCCCGCTTCTACTGTCACATTACCGGTAGTCCCACTATTTGTAATAGTTGTGCCGTCGCCATCTGCTCCTACGTTAATGTCAGTTACTGCCGCTCCTGCTGCAACTTGGAGTGTCATTTGAGCATTGGCCGTCACAGTATTTGTAGTTCCACCTGTAACATTAAGAGTCATCGGAGCATTAGCTGTCACTGAACTTGTAGTTCCACCTGCAACATTAAGAGTTATCGCAGCATTAGACGTCACCGTACCTGTTGTTCCGTTATTGGTAATGGTTGAGCCAGTGCCGCCTGCTGCAACATTGACGTTTGTTACTGCCGCTCCTGTCGCAACTTGGAGTGCCATCGGAGCATTAGCTGTCACCGTTCCTGTAGTTCCGCCTGTAGCATTAAGAGTCATCGGAGCATTAGACGTCACTGTTCCTGTAGTTCCGTTATTGGTAATGGTTGAGCCAGTGCCGCCTGCTGCAACATTGACGTTTGTTACTGCCGCTCCTGTCGCAACTTGGAGTGCCATCGGAGCATTAGCTGTCACCGTTCCTGTAGTTCCGCCTGTAGCATTAAGAGTCATCGGAGCATTAGACGTCACTGTTCCTGTAGTTCCGTTATTGGTAATGGTTGAGCCAGTGCCGCCTGCTGCAACATTGACGTCTGTTACTGAAGCTCCTGCTGTAACATTAAGTGTCATATTAGCGTTGGCTGTGACCGTTCCTGTAGTTCCGCCTGTCACTTGAAGAGTAATAGGCGCATCAGAAGTCACTGTACCAGTAGTTCCGCTATTGGTAATGGTTGTGTTATTGGCACCCGCTAGGACTGTCATATTTTGGGCAGTCCCGTTATTGACAATGGTTGAACCACCGGCACCTGCTCCAATAATGATGTCTGTTACATTTGCTCCTGCTCCAACAGTGATGTCCGCACGGGCATTGCTGGTGATGCTAGCAACCGTGGCTCCAGGATTTACGTTTATTGATAAATCTCCAGACGCATCCTCACTAACTGTAATATCACCTGGATTTCCAACGATGGTAATGGTTGCACCATCTTCGTCTGTGATCGTTATGATGTTGCCATCTGCTGTTTCTGTCCATGTACCTGGCACGATATTAATAACGTTAATAGCGCCATTAACAACGACATTATTGACAAATGAGGCATTAGGAGTATCTACTGTTAAACTACCCGTAATGCTTTTCAGCGCTGTTCCAGATAAAGTTGATGTTCCAGTAAGGGCATGTGCAAACAATAAATTACCAGTTAAGACATATGCCCCGAAATCTATGCTCACAGAACGTCCAACAGTAGTTAAAGGCTGAGTTATATTGCCAGTAAATTCAATATGGGTAATTCTCGCGTCAGCAAGTGCATTAGTTAGCCCTGTAACATCGTTTACGAGTTTTGGAGCTACAATAACTGTTCTGGTTACTTGGACAGCTGCATTACTCGCTGTGTCACTTACATTGTAACGGACTACATAAGTTCCGGCCGCGAACGTATCGATTGATCCAACCGGATTACCATTCTTTGTATAGGTCACGGTAGCTATCAATCCGGTGTTTACGTTATCCGTTACACTTGCCCCAGCATCAACGTAGGCAGCTCCATTCACTACGTTAACAGTGGAACTTCCGATAAGTGCAATCACCGGCGCTGTTGTATCTGGAGTTCCACCGCCACCAATCGGCGGTGTCGGCGGCGTAACAGAAACCGCCCCTGAGCGAACAACTTCAGGAACTACGGCTGTCCCACCTAAAGCGGTTACAATACTGGCAGAGGTCATTTTGCTTTTCGCATAATCTGTGCCCTCGTTTGCAGTTCCGCTAGTGAGAACTATACCAGCCTTGTACTTAGCTGCAAGAGGTGCCCCTGTCAAAGCGTCTATTCCTGTAATACCGTTTGCTATGAAGACATTATCATACTTCAGAAAGCTGTCGAAGGCTTTAAGCACTGCAAGGTTCGTGTCGTAGGCTGTGCTTCCGAACAAGCGGGTTGGGTTTGGTAACTGAGCTTTGACAGCCTCACTGATCACGCCGGTGCCACCTATCACATCCGTCGATTTCACATTCGGGTTTTCAGCCAGAAATGCTTTTACACTAGCAGGAATTGAATCTTTTTCGGTTAAGAGAATTGGCTGATTTTGAGCAGAAGCAATGGAAGCGATAGAGAGCGCATCTTGGTTCAGCCAGCCGAATGCAACAGCAGCCTTGCTGACTGGAGCTCCGAGTTCAATCATTTTTTTGGCGATGTTCACAGATGTATGGAAACGGTCAGTTCCACCAAGGGGAATAACCGCAATACCCATACCTTTTAACTCATCTAGAACCGCTTGGCTAATCACAGCAGTTCCACTGGTCACATAAACTGTCTTAGCTTTGAGTTTGATGAGTTCAGCCTTGGTGTCAGCATTTAGTACATTCTTAGCCTCTGTCAGGAGGATAGGCGCTTGAAGGTAGGTCGCGAGTGGGCTGGCTGTCAGGGCATCTACCATACCATAGGAGGCTGATGAGGCAAGTACTACCGTGCCGGTCCAGCCTGTTTGTTCGGCGATTAGCACAGCGGTTTGCTCAGCAGTATATCCACCTAAGCGCGGTGGTACGACACTCTCAGCTAAAGCATTGAACGGGATCGAGGTAAGTACCATACCAGCAATAGCTAATGAAGCAATCGCTTTTTTTGTTTTTTTCATGAAGCAAATCTCTCCTCTCAATATTTGGGCCTATTCTATACTATGTAATCGCTCTTCCTCCTTAGGACGTTTCTTGGTCGTCCCTTCACCCCCTTTAAATAACTAACGATGTTAAAAATATTTCCAATACTCCTAAAATACAAAATATCCTATCCTATATCCCTTAAGGAAATAAAAAGAAACACCCTTATTATTTATTCTTGATTAAATCTAATTCTCCTGCTTCACTGAAATTTATTATGGAAATAAATTTTTTTTACAACATTTTACCCTTTTATTTACCTAGCCCCTATTGATCAAGAACACTACACCCACTGTGACCACGGCAAAGGCAATCGTCGCATAGATAATATAATAGTTTTGCCTCTTATGTTTAAGTTTGTGCCACGGTTAAGGACATAACTAGTTACCCCTTTCTGTAATACAGCTTGTGGCAATACTTTATTACAGAATACGACAATTGACAACATCTTTTCGCTAAATGGCAGAGCTAAAGAGGAGGATGTATCGAAAGTAATTTTCGTTACATCCTCCCTTTAAATACGACCATTATTCTCGGGGCTTGCTTGACAACATTATATAAATTTAGCTAATTTCAAGTACATAGCTTACAAATTATGTTATAATCATATTGCATGGGGGTGTTCAGATGGACCAGAAAGTTATGGAGCTACTCGCAAACATATATCAATCGCAAACGGAAATGCGAAGCGAGTTAAAAGAACTTAGAAGCGAAGTCAATGTGTTAAAAACAGATCAAGAAACAATAGCACAAAACGTTGCTAAAATAATAACAGTTGTTGAACATGATGTAGCGCAAAAAATTGGAGCAATCTTTGATTTCCGAGAAATACAGATAAGTCATAACCAAAAGATTGGACAAGCTCTGGAACGCATTGAGGCCAAGGTCGAAGTCCTACAATTAGAAACATCTAATTTGAAACGAATTAAGTGACCTCTTTTACGAGAAGGTTAATTTAATCCCCTAAAGCTTTATTATTGAAAGCTTTAGGGGATTTTTGGACTTCTGTTGAATTATAGTTCACACTCGTCCACTTCCTTCACAAGATGGGCAAGGGGATGTATAGCGTACTGCCAGCGTCTGTCCGACTTTTTTACGAGTCATTTCCACTAGTCCCAGCTGCGTCAATCCTAAAATTTGGGACTTTGTTTTATCCCGAGCACAAGCGATCTCTAAGACATCAAGCACTTGTTTCTGAGCTTCTTCTGTTGTCATATCGATAAAGTCTATGATGATAATTCCACCTAGATTTCTCAGCCGCAACTGCCGGGCAATCTCCGAGGCAGCTTCAAGGTTGGTATGGACCACGGTTTCCTCTAAGGAGCGTTGCCCAACATACTTTCCAGTATTCACATCGATCACGATTAAGGCCTCTGTCTGTTGAATCACCAGATAGCCGCCGCTCTTCAACCATACCTTGCTCCGTAAGGTTTTACGAATTTCATCATCCACACCGTACTTAGCAAAAAGATCTTCTCCTGTGACAACGTGGATTTTCTTAGCAGCCGGATGCTCAATCTCCAGCAAGGCTTGGCGTATGACTTGACCGACTTCTTCCTGATCGACGGTGATTTTCTCGACATCCTGATCAATCCAGTCCCGGACCAGCCGCGAAACTAAATCGACATCTTTATGTACTATACCAGGCACGGAAACATGCGGAATCTTCGGTTGTAACGCCTGCCAAAAAGCCACGAGTTGAGTAATATCTTCCGCTATCTCATCCCCGTCAATCCCTTCAGCAAGGGTGCGAACGATGACTCCCATACCCTCCGGTTTAGAGGTGGCTGCTAAATCCCTTAACCGTGCCCGTTCATTATTATCTTGAATCTTCCGAGACACCCCAATATAACTCACCTGAGGAAGCAGCACCACATACCGCCCAGGAAGAGTGATGTTAACACTAATCCGCGCCCCCTTGGTACTTACTGGCTCTTTGGTAACTTGTACCAATAGCTCTTGACGAGGCTTAAGAACATTCTCAATCCGATCATTTACAACTGGAGAAACCTTACCATCCTCATCAAAGCGTGCCGGGATGGCATCCCCCACATACAAAAAAGCGTTCTTGTCTACACCAATATCAACAAAGGCAGCCTGCATGCCAGGAAGGACATTCTCAACCCGTCCTTTATAAATGTTCCCCACCATATGGGATGAAGCGCCCTCTTCCTCGAACAGTTCCACCAATTCCCCCTGCTCAAAGACAGCCGCTCGGATTTTTTGGGATTGGTTTTGGCTATTGTCCTGGGTTTTGGTTTTGGTTTGGGCTTGGGTTTGGAGAACGATTTCTTTATGGCGAGGTTTGGTGGTCTGGTTTTTCATAAGAGTTACACCTCCTAAGAGAACTTGAGAGAACTTGCGTTACAACACTCACCTCATGATTTCGTGGGCCAAACTAAGGCTCAAGGGGTCTATGATAGAGGGCGGGGTTCCCGTCCAAAGCGACATCCTTGTCGCATGGACGGCGGAAAACTCCTGTTTTCCGCCCCGCTGAAATTAAGCACCCCTTTCGCCAAGTTTGGCTAGCCACTCATCAAAGAGGATTCGCTTTTGTAACGCAAGTTCTGCTCTGTGAGCAACGGAGAGTACGACGAGCGCAGGGGTGAACAAGTGTGCTCGTGGCCCTCTCTCCGCGAACGTCACATTCGCACCTCGGGCTCACTGCTCACCCAGTCGTCTCTATCCAAGCCAGGAACCATCCCCAACCTGCACTAATCTTGAGTATCTCTAAGAACATTGGTAATTTCTTGGATAATACCCTTAGCCTACTCTCTGGCCATCAAGCAATCTTCTTTATTGAAAGTCTTAAAATCATCGTAGTCGGCATGAGATCGAAGTCTAAATAAGTCTGAAAGAGCCTTGCTGGAAGTCTTGCTTACAATACTTAAGTCCATACTCATATTGGAACACCTTCATACTCGAGATTATGGAAAAATGCTGTCTCCCTAAAAAGAGGATTGGTATAATGGGAATCGGTTATTATGATTGGGGTAATAACCACATCATATTCAAGATTTATATCCACTACAATGTCCATAATGGCATCACTAATATCTCTATCGTCCTTTTCCACCAGTACTAGAATATCGATATCCGACTCTGGAGTGTCGGTTCCCCTTGCAACTGAGCCAAAGAGTCGTACATCTTTTATGTTAGACGAAAGGCTTTCTTTAATATTCTTGCCAAAAAGCTCAATGGCCTCTCGCTGAATCGGATTGCCCATTGATATTCCTCCCATTCCAATCAACTAATCACTCATGTATTATTCACCATATTATACCACGATAATTCTTCTTTAAATAGGAGTTGTAGGTTCTAATCCGGTCACAGTTTATCACTGATGCGAAGGAGCGTATGAAGAAATCATGTCCAAGTGTCCATTCCTTGCCCGACTGTGCAGCTCACCATCGTCCTTTCCCAGTCCTGCCACGCAACGCAGCGCAGCTCAGCTCTTTTGAAGCCACTCCCAACATTCCCCTCCGTTGACCCCAGAGCAAGGGTCCCGATCACACGGCGAGAAACCTTTGCGAGAGTCGTAGCCAAACTCGGCTTTAAATTCACTTACTTAAAGCGGGGCGGAAAATAGGACGTTTTCCGCCGGCCATGCGACACGGACGTCGCTTTGGCCGAAACACATGTGTTTCGCCCCGCCCGCTTTCATCAAGAATTTAAAGCCCTAGTTTGGCACGACGAACGCAGGGTTGAACAAGTGTGCTCGGGACCCTCGCTCCCACTCAGACCCCAACGATCAGGCTCTAACGCTCCTCTAGCGGCGAACTCTTCTCCCCCTCATAGCTCACATGAACCCCCGTCCGCACAACGTGCTGCGCATCCAAATCCAGCGGCAAATTCTCAAGTTCCCGCAAGCTAGCCAAGACTTCCTCCGGGCGAACACTTCCGGCATTCCCCATCTCAACTTCTAGGTCAAAGAAGATCTCATCCCCCTGGATTTCGCCGGTCAACTGCTTGATCCAAGGTCGAATATCCTTATCTGTCGGCCCTTTCTTCGTATAGCGCGAAAAGGTCACATGTTCTCGAGCGAGCCAAGCACTGACCGCTTCCTGCAAACGTTCCGGCAGAATCGGTAAAGCCATGGGCACACGGATCCGATAACTGGCTGCATTGAGCACTGCCATCAAGGATTTGGCTCCGGAATCCAGAGCACGACCTTGGAGCAGGCGGATTCCCGGTGGTAATTGCTCCTGAACCCGGGCAAGGACCTCTCCCAAATCCATGTCCTGCTGGAGATCAATATCCACGTACTCCCGCTCCCCTTCTGTTCCCACGGCTAGCGCGAAACCAAAGGATATTTTAGGACGGGGGTTAAACCCTTCCGAATAGGACATCTTGATCTCGGCCCGCCGGATCGCTCGTTCAAAAACCCTGGTCAGGTCCAGGTGCGCAATATATCTGGCATCTTCAATTTTGGTATAGGCGATTCTTAGCCGCATGGCAACTCACCCTTTCAACTCAATCTGAACCCCTCGGCTTGGGCAAACCCCGCATCCCGTACAATCATCGAAGCGACAATCCATGGTCTTCGCTTCCTGCAGGGCCCGATGATGCTCGTCAACCAAAAACTCTTTACTTACTCCACTGCCTATGTGGTCCCAAGGTAAGATATCATCATAGTCCATCGCCCGATTCGCATAAAAAGACGGGTCAATTCCTAACTCTTGGAGTCCCTGCATCCAGACGCTGTATTTGAATTGCTCACCCCAACCATCAAAACGACAGCCGTGTTGGACTGCCCATTCCAGGAGTGGCGCCAGCCGTCGATCCCCTTTGGCAAAGACGGCTTCGAGGTAACTGGTCTTCACATCATGATAATTATAATTTAAACGACGATCTCGCATCTTCTCCCGTAGATATCTCTGCTTTAGGTCTACTGAAGAGCCTGCTTCCTGAGGTTCCCACTGAAAAGGGGTGTGGCTTTTGGGAACGAAGATACTGGTCGAGATGGTCACTTTGATATTTCGGCGTCCTAGCTTGGTTCCTAGATTGGCAACTTTCTTAGCCAGATCGATAATCCCGTCAATGTCTTCCTGGGTCTCTGTCGGTAACCCCACCATAAAGTACAACTTAATCGTGGACCAGCCCTTTTTAAAGGCAGTCTCAGCGGCATCCAGGAGGTTTTGCTCTTCGACCCCTTTATTAATCACGTTCCGTAAGCGCTGTGAACCTGCTTCTGGAGCAAAGGTCAACCCCGATTTGCGAGCTTTTTGAACGGTCTCAGCAAGATCGACATCGAAGGAGTCTACTCGCAGGGATGGGAGTGATACTCCCACCCCTTCTGCTCCATGCTTTTCGAGTATGTCATAAATGACCGGCTGAATACAGGAGTAATCTCCAGTGGACAGTGACGTGAGGGCGATTTCATCATATCCCGTCGAACGTACCAATTCCTCTGTTTGCTTGAGGAGGGTCTCCTTAGAGCGCTCGCGAACGGGTCGATAAATCATACCCGCTTGACAAAAACGGCAGCCCCGTGAGCAGCCGCGCATGACTTCAAGCATCATTCGGTCATGCACAATTTCCATATACGGAACCACTGGATTGGTGGGAAAAAACCCTTGGTCTAGATCTTTGACGATGGCCTTTTCGACGACGGGAGGAACACCCGCTTCAGCCTCAATCTTTTCTATACGACCGTCTGGCTTATATGTAACCTGGTAGAAGTCCGGCACGTAAACCCCTTGAACCTGGGCAACTTTCTTTAAAAAGTCCCGGCGAGGGAGGGGGTTTTTCTTCTGCTCGGCCACGAGGCGCAGCACTTCCGGCAACTGTTCTTCAGATTCCCCGATGAGGAAAAAGTCGATAAATCCGACCAATGGTTCAGGGTTATAAGCACAGGGACCTCCGGCAATGATCCAAGGATCTTCCGGGCCGCGCTCTTCTGTGCGCATGGGAATCCCCGCTAAGTCCAGCATATTCAGGATGTTGGTAAAACTCATTTCATATTGCAGGGTAAACCCGACGACATCAAAGGCTTTAAGCGGTTGAAAGGATTCTAAGGCATACAGCGGAATATCCTTCTCCCGGAGCTCTTTCTCCATATCGATCCAAGGCGCAAAAACTCTTTCACAGAGAAATTCCGGAAACGAATTCACTAGGTGGTAGAGGATTCGGGTTCCCAAATGGGACATTCCGACTTCATAGACATCTGGGAAAGCAAAGACCATTTGGACCTCGGTTTTATCCCAGTCTTTCTTGATTGCATTCCATTCGGATCCGATATAGCGGCTTGGTTTCAAGACTTTTGGTAAAAAGCGTTCGACCTGCCGGCGTATCTCCGCCGCAGTAATTTTACTCATGCTGTCAATGAGGCCTCCTTGTAACTATATAGTGAACTTATATTATATCACAGTTAACTCAAATCCCCTATATTTTTACAGAGATTGCCCTCAGATATCTCGTCTATAGTTTACCCACTGGAAAGTGAATTCCCTCCCGCAACATCCCTTCTACGATATCTGTCTCCGTAAGAATTTTATCCATCCCCATTTTTCCATTCGTTAGGCTGACCATGGCGTAACGATCCGGAGTAAATTCCTCCACGATTCGCACCAGGGGAGTATTGCTCTGTACCGTGACACAAATATTACGCATCAAACCCTTTTTCATGAGTTCTTCTTTCTTACGGGTTAATTGTCTGAGAAAGGTAATATGGGCTGTCGAGATTTCTTTACTACCTGCCAGCCAAAAGAAACCCCCTAAAATCAGAAAAAAAAGCGGTCCTTCTGTAAACTTTCCCTGAACTCCTAAGATTATGCCGTATAGGGCAAAGATGACTCCCAGCCATTTCCCAGCCCACGCCAAAAACTTCGTGGTCCGGACGAATCCAAATCCCCCTACAAAAAGAGCCCGCACGACCCGTCCACCATCCAGTGGTAAAACAGGGATTAGATTAAAGGCCCCAAGCCAGAAATTATAGCGCACAAAATCATCGGAAAATTCCCCCGTCCAGAACCCATTCCAACGCAAGACCTGGGCAGCAAATAAAAGGACGATGTTAAAGGCAGGACCAGCCAGCGCCATGATGCTCTCCTCTAATTTTCTCCCCTCAAAGAGATCATCACAGTAGGCAGCTCCTCCGAAAGGAAATAGCTCCAGCCCTACGACTTTAAAGCCGTAGGCTTTGGCCGTTAGGAGATGCGCTAATTCATGCCCCAAAACAAGAGCAAAGACGAGAAGAGCCTGGGCAGCTAGACCCAGGACTCCGTAGAGTAACAAAACCAAAAGAAATGTGGGATGGATTCGGATGCTCACCCCGAATAGCTTCACAAGCTCCATTTCTCACCCTCCACTTTAGATTTCTAGCCTTAGATTCCTTAGACACCAACTATTTCGTGGTCTCTTTTAGCTAATTCTTGGACTCAGGAGGGATTAGATAAGGTATTGGATTGACTGGCTGGTTGTTCTTTCTCAGCTCAAAATGCAGCCAAGGCTTCTTCAAGGGTGCGGAAAGACCGACCGTTCCGACAACGTATCCCTTGGCAACTCGCTGACCCTGCTGAACGTAAATTCCGCCTAGGTTCCCTAACACCGTAGTCCAACCATCCCCAAAATCCACTTTCACGTACTTCCCTAATTGGGGATCTTCCCCCACAAAAGTTACTACCCCATCCGCGGGAGCTACGACGGAGTTTCCCAAAGCACTCCCCACATCAATTCCATTATGAACTGACCCTTCAGGATTGCTGCCTCCCTTTCCCACTTCTCCAAAGGCAGCCATCACCGGTCCAGAAATAGGAGGCAAAAATTGACCGATCATCTTAGCGTCAACGGGAGTACTCTTGACTCCGACACCCCCTAGAGACAAGGCTTCTTTAGCCATACCCGTCATGACTTGGTAGTAATTTCCTGAATCCATAGCGCTTCGGTAGGTTGAATGAATCCCTCGCGAAAAGGGGTCTGCACTATTAGCGCTAAAGAAAATTAACAGAAAAAGTAACGCTGCTAAAAGGGTTCTTTTTTGGGTTCCATTCCAATGGTTGAGGAAGTTTCCCCATCCCCTCTTCACAGGTCTTCGGAAACGTCCCGTCGTATGGTCAGGGTGTCCAGATCTACCCCGCCCTTGTTCTTTTCCCACTTCTTGGATGGCCCGTTCCCATTCCCAGTCATCCCAGCGTTCAAAAGGATTCATCCCACTCAACCCCCTTCTCGAGGTTCGATGTTCGAGGCACATGCTCGAGGTTCGATGTTCGAGGTTCGATGTTCGAATTGTGATTTCGATTCTACGAATCGAAGAACGGAATTGAACTTAGACTTGGAATTAGTCTGAAGGCTTTAAATACTATGCGAACTTTGTTCGCTTCAAGTTCGAACCTCGAACTTCGAACCTCGAACCTCGAACCTCGATTATGGCTCGTACATCCTCTAATAGTCTACGCGAAAGCAAAAGAAATAGAACTGCGATGCAGTTCTATTTCTTTTGCGAGGTTCGATATTCGAGGTTCGTGGATCGATTTTTGATTCGATTCTACGAATCGAAGAACGGAATTGAACTTTAATTGAGCATCATTGAGAACATTGGGTATTCGATGATCGAATCGAAATTCGGCTTGAAACTGCTATGTTTAAAATTGTCCTGCTAACTCTGTTCGCTTCGATTCGATCCTCGAACTTCGAACCTCGAACCTCGATTAGGCTAAAGACTTTAAATTACTGTGCGAACTTTGTTCGCTTCAAGTTCGAACCACGAACCTCGAACCTCGAACCTCGATTAAAGCCTCGAACCTCGAACCTCGATCAAAACATGCGCCTCTGGTGTCTTAAATTGACACTTAAGAGTAGGCCAATCGAAACCATATTGGCCCACAATGCACTTCCCCCCGCGCTGATCAGCGGGAGTGGAATTCCTGTGACAGGCATAATCCCGGAGGTCATACCTACATTGACTAGAATGTGAAAGGTGAACATGGAAACCACCCCCGAGACAATCAACATTCCGTACATATCCCGTGCTTTCAAAGCAATGTTGATGGCGCGCAATAAGAAGATTAGAAACAGGAAGAGGAGGGTGATCGTTCCGATAAAGCCGAACTCTTCGCCAACCACCGAGAAAATAAAGTCGGTATGGTGCTCAGGTAAGAAATTCAACTGGCCTTGTGTACCCATTCGATAGCCTTTACCCCATAACTCACCCGACCCAATCGCCCACAGGGATTGAAGAATATGAAAACCATCTCCCGACTTATCAGCTGTAGGATTTACAAAAATCGTTAAGCGCTTTAATTGATACTCTTGGAGGGGAAGAGGGAGTCCTTGAGCCCATTGTAACCACTTTGGTAAATTTGTAGCGAAGTGGAGCCAAAGCGCACCTGCCACTGTAATAACCCCTGCTACGATAAGACCCCCGAATTTCCAAGGATTTGCCCCTGCTACAAACATCATTCCGATAAATATTGCCACAAAAACCAAGGTTGTTCCTAGGTCGGGCTGCTTAAAAATCAGCAGCATGGGCATTAAAACAAACAAAAATGGCGCTATGAAATCAGTGAAATTATTGAGTCTGCCTTCTCGCCGGGCCAAAAAGTCTGCAAACGTTAAAATGATAAAAATTTTGGCAAACTCTGAGGGTTGGATTCCGATCGAAGAGGTAAAATAAATCCAACGAGTAGCCCCTTTGGCCGAGTCACCAAAAAAGATAACGCTTAAGAGCAGGGCCAGATTAAAGCCATAAATCCACCAGCGAAAAACTTGCCATTTCTGATAATCAATCACAGCCACGACCACTGCAATGACGAGACCACTCAAAATCCAGACAGTCTGAGTCTGCACATAGTGGAGAGGATTCGACTTCATCACATTGATCGAGGCGGTGCTTAAAATTACCAGACTGGCTGCCAGTAATAACAATGTAAATAGTATAAATAAGAAGTCTAAGTTTCTTAAAGCTCTTCTGTCCACGATATAATCTCCCTATGATTTTTGTGTTGACGGATACTCGTTTATTATAACATAAGGCGAGGCAAGATGCGCGATGCGCGAGGTTCGAGGTTCGAATTGTGATTTCGATTCTGCGAATCGAAGAACGGAATTGAACATAAAAACAAGGGGCGTAACAAACTTCATAGTTTTGTTACTGCCCCAGAAGAATACTTACGCGCTATAGGATGGACTCTACCTCCTTCGCGCGTGTTCCTATCGGGAAAGGCGCTCGACGATAGTCTCCAATTGGAGACTATCGTCACAGCAGCAGAGTACGGGAATCCACTCCCACTTGAAGAAGTGGGAGTCTTACGATTGGACAAAAGTAATTATCCTGCGAACTCTGTTCGCTTCAATTCGAACCTCGAACCCCTTTTTCGAGATTCGATGTTCGAGGATCGAAGTTCGAATTGTGATTTCGATTCTACGAATCGAAGAACGGACTTGCACTTAGACTTGGAATTAGGCTGAATGGCTTTAAATAACTATGCGAACTCTGTTCGCTTCGATTCGATCCTCGAACTTCGAACTTCGAACCTCGCGTAAGCGCTTCGGTTACCCTTTGGCTGCGTAGTCTCGCTTCATCTTCACGACGGGGATGTTGGCGACTAGGGCCACTTCCCGATCGTCTTGACATAGATTGAACTCGAGTGCCGCTTCATCAATCTCCATATAGTTAGAGATTACTTTGACTAGATCTTCCCTTAGTCTGTTCAGCATGGCAGGCGATATGCTAGCGCGGTCATGCACCAAGACGAGCCGAAGGCGTTCTTTTGCTACTGTCTTGCTCGAGGCGCTTTCCCTGCCAAGCATCCGGCTGATAAATTCTAACAAGGACGATTCCTCCTCTCAGTACCGAACGGTTAGCGAATCCCAACAAGTCTTTTTAGTCTATCCATGATTCCAGAGGGTACCTCAAGGTTCATAAGAGGTACGTCCTCTCCCATAATCCGCTTTGTAATGCGACGATAGGCCTCTCCTGCTTTTGACCCCTGATCCATAACTGCGGGTTCTCCGCGGTTTGTGGAGACTACGATACTCTCGTCTTCTGGAACAACTCCGATTAATTCGATTGCCAAAATATCTAAGATGTCTGAGATATCCATCATATCTCCACGTTTTACCATTTCGGGGCGGAGACGGTTGATGATTAACTTCGGATTTCTCAGTTCGGCAGCTTCTAATAAGCCGATAATGCGGTCCGCGTCGCGCACTGCACTGACTTCGGGCGTACAAACGACTACCGCACGGTCTGCGCCAGCTATCGCGTTGCGAAAGCCTTGCTCGATACCTGCCGGGCAGTCAATGATCGCATAATCAAACTCTTCTTTAAGTTCTTTGGCTAATGTCTTCATCTGTTCGGGACTAACTGCTGTTTTATCTTTAGTTTGGGCAGCTGGTAGCAAAAAGAGGTTTGTAAAACGTTTATCTTTAATGAGTGCTTGCTTAAGCCGACAATTCCCACTGGTTACATCCACTAAATCGTATACGATGCGGTTCTCAAGACCCATTACAACATCAAGGTTGCGCAAACCGATATCGGTATCGACTAGGACGACTTTATACCCATTAGCAGCTAAGCCGGTACCAATATTTGCGGATGTTGTCGTCTTACCAACGCCCCCTTTTCCGGAAGTTACAACGATTACCTCACCCATAGTTAGACCTACCTTTCCTTATCGATTTTCGATGTTCGATGTTCGATGTTCGAATCGAAGCGAACAATGTTCGCAGAAGATTTTAAGCCAAAAAGATTAATTCCGTTCTTCGATTCGCAGAATCGAATTCAAAGTTCGAACCACGAACCTCGAACATCGAACATCGCGTTATCGAGCCTTGCTTCGCCAACCATTCATACCAGCCGCTTCAACCGTTAATTGGTCATCTTTGATTTTGGCAATCTCCGGTCCTCGTCCGTCGGCTCCATCATCAGGTGCCCTGGTTACCAGGTCCGCAATCCTTAATTGGGTGGGTGCCAAATGATACGCGCTCACGGAGGCTTTTCGGTCACCGGTTGCTCCTGCGTGGGCAACTCCTCGAAGGGATCCCAGAACAACAATGTTACCCGTGGCAATGATTTCTGCGCCAGGATTAACGTCACCCATTACAACGACATGACCCTCAAATTGTACACTTTTCCCAGAACGCAGTGTTCGTTCTATAAAGAGACAGCGTCCTTCCACCATCCCTTCCTCCCAGAGACGTGCTTCCCTCTCCTGGCTTGCGTAGGACTGCGTTTTGCCAGGGACGTAGACCTCTTCCGTGGTTAACCATCCTGCAAGTTCTAATTGGTTTTGTCTTAAAATTGTTGCCAGACTTGCTTGTTCATCCTCGGAAAATTCCTTTTTCCCAGCATAGCACCGGACGTTCGCGCCTTGGAGGAATTGATCAGAGTTTTTTAAAAGATTTTCCAGTTCGTTCATTAGCAATCTAAAGTCCGCGGCAGGATCGAGGTATAGCACCAATCCTTCGCGGGTTCCTTTAAGTGCCACGTGTTCAGTCCGTGTCAACCTGCCCAATCCCCCATCGCTTTGTCATAATAAATGCTCCTCTATAAATTCTACAAGGTTGTCCCAATTCCCTTTTTACTATCTAAAAAAACGAGGATAAATTTCCTCGTTTTTTAGCCTCCATTCGCGTTCTTCCAACCAAAATACTTCATAAAGGCGGCCTTGGCGACGTAACCTGCCGTATCCCCTCCATGCCCTCCAAATTCAACGATCCCGGCAAAGGCAATTTGTGGATTATCATAAGGGGCAAACGCTACAAACACACCGTTGTATATATCTCCCGAAATCGTGTCCTTGGACCCGATCTGGGCGGTTCCAGTTTTACCTCCCCCAGTAAATTCCTGCACATCAGCGAAGAGAAAGGAGGCCGTCCCTTCCCCTGTTGTAACAGCGCTCATCCCTTTTTTGACCGCATCAAGGACCTCGGGAGAAACCGAGACGGTATTTAGAACCTTAGGTTCATATTGCTGTACCGTGTCCCCAGTAATTGGGTCCATTAGCTTATCGACAACATAAGGCCGAAAGTGTTTTCCACCATTCACCAAGGTAGCAACATAATTGGCTAATTGCAACGGAGTGTAGGAGTTATACCCTTGCCCAATAGAATTAAAGTGACTGTCATAGACCTTCCAGTCCACATGTTCACTGACCATTTGCCTGTACCATACAGCAACCTGTTTAATCTCTGATTCTTTTGCCGTTTGCAGTTTTTGCTTAGCTTTAGCGTCGGTCGCTTCAGTCAGCTTGGTGGCGTAATTACTCTCAATATCGGCCAGTTTTTTATCCCGAGACCTCTCATAGGTAGGGCCAAAATACGCTTTCTTCCATTCGGCAGAAGGTGCTATTCCTTTAGCTTCTCCGGGTAAATCAATACCGCTTTCGACGCCTAATCCGAATTCATGGGCGATCTGACCAATCGTCTCCGGATTAGCCTCAAAGGCGCGGCGGCCCATTATTTGAAAATAAATATTCGAGGATTTGGCTAGGGCTCGAGTAAGATTGATAGAACCAAAATTGTTTCCACCCCATTCAGCGGTACCTTGTTGCTGAGCAGCAAGGTTCCCTAAGGAAGACATGGCACCGTTGACCCGCTCCTCCGGCGTTGTTACTTTGAGTTGTAAAGCAGCCATGGCTGTCACCATTTTGAAGACCGAACCTGGTGCATACACCCCTGACAAGGCCCGGTTAAGTGACGCCGCTTCTGAGGCCCGTTTAGGGTCTTGAGGCCAATACTTATCTGCCATTTGGTCCGAAATTATCCCGATCAAATCATTCGGATCCATTGCAGGCCGAGAAGACATGGCTAGAATCTTGCCTGTGTTGACATCGATGACCACAGCTGCCCCGGCATGAGCCGTTGGGCTTTTTTTCTGTACGTCTTGAATGACTTCATCGAGTTTATCGTCGACGGTTTTTTGTAGGTCAGCGTCAATCGTCAGTTGGACGGTTTTCCCTGCTTGTGGTGGCTTAATAACCTGTTTGGAAATAGGACGGGCTCGATTATCCACTTCAACTTGTTGGATTCCTTCTTGACCCCGCAACCAGAAATCATAGGATTTTTCGACCCCCATCTTGCCCACGATGTCTCCCTGAGCATACTCAAATCCTACCTTTTGCGCATCTGGATTTTTATTTAACTGATCAATTTCCGGTTTTGCAATTTCACGGACATACCCCAGGAGCTGACCAAGCAGAATTTTCTGAGGGTAGTCGCGCACAGGAATTGCTTCCACACTCACTCCCGGAAGCTCCTCTTGATGCTCGGCGATGACCGCTTGGAGCTTCGGAACCACCTTATTCAAGATGATAACGGGGCGATAGCGTTCCCACTGGTGGTTTTGGATATTGGCTAAAATATCTTCCGTGATTGAATCCACCGTCTGATTAGTGTTAGGCCAGTAGGGTTTAATATAACCTGCTAATCCACGCACGACATCTTTCCAAGCACTGCCCTTTGCTTGTTGTAAATCCATCCAATCCAGGTGCAGCACAAACTCCGGAACACTCGTTACCAGGAGCTTGCCGTTTTTATCGACGATATCACCTCTCGTGGGAGGCACCTTAACCTGCTTTACGAAGTTACCCTTGGCCATTGCCGAATAGTAGGACCCTTGGGCAATCTGCAAACGCCAGAGGTTCGAGCCTAGAATTAAGAAGACTAAAAGCACTACGATGCTTAAGCCCCAAAGTCGATAAGTATAGGGTTTTCGCTCTTTGTCATCCAACTTGCAAACCTCCTCTTCGATACGTTTTGCGATGTTCGATGTTCGATGTTCGATGTTCGTGGTACGATTTGTGAATTCGATTCTGCGAATCGAAGACCGGAATTGAACAGGGATACTTAATCGTCCCGCGAACTTGTTCGCCTCCAATTCGAATTTCGAACCTCGAATATCGAACTTCGAGATATGAACGCTAGCGTTCATATCTCGGCCGATAGCGCAACCAGCCGCGAACGAAGGATTGGTGAACCCATGGGTAGGTCACGGGAACCAGGATGGCATTGTACAGGGATACTCCGATGACTAATCGCAGGATATCTGTAAAAGCCCAATGAAGTCCAGCTCCCAAACTTAAAAAAGAAACCAGTATTTGCCCCACTGCGGTTACCAGAAAGACCATAAAGGTGGTTAAGAGGAAATTTTCTCGGTACCAGCGCTCGGCTAGCCAATTGCTCAAAATAGCGACCACTACAAGTGTGAGTGTATACATACCAACGTAGCGCCCTAAATAGAAGTCTTCAAATAAACCCGCCCCAAGTCCCCAGATCCCACTGACGGACATACGATGATGCATGGCGATATAGATCGTCAGTAACATGAGCAAATCCGGTTTAATTCCTGACCAAGACCAAAAGTGGAAGAGTGTTCCCGGTAAAATCAGACTCAAGAGAAACATAACTGCGATCAAAACGTAACGCATTACTTTCCCCCCGCCATTTTAACAATATAAGCCTCTTCCAAGGCATCAAAGTCCATGAGTGGTTGAATGTAGGCCGTTTTGAGTAAGCCTGAGGGATCAAGCTGAATCTCCTTTACTTGACCGATGGGGATATCTTTAGGGTACACTCCTCCGAGCCCTGACGTTAGCACTAGATCTCCTGGATTTACACTGTCCTCTCTGCGAAAGAGCATTTGTAAATTCCCTTCCGGAGTCAGGCGCGAACCACGATTATAATTTCCTTGCACAATTCCGAAGGTACTAACACCCGTGCTTCCGTGTACCAGGGCACTTACTTGTCCTTCCCCGTCAAGGATTAGTAAGACTTCCGAGGTGGTCGGTGTGACCGACACAACCTTCCCCAAAAGCCCTAAATCTCCGATCACTGGGTCATTTGGGGCGAGCCCATCCGCGCTTCCCCGGTTTAGGGTTAAGGTTCGGTACCAATTGGTAGGATTACGATTAATTACACTCGCACCGATCTTTTCAAACTTAGCGAGGGTCGGACTGCGAAACTGACCCTCATCAAGTTCATTATAGCGCATACCGGCCAGTACTTCTGTTTTGAGTTTTAAATTATCCCCGGTTAACTGATCTACCTGCTTGAGAAGAGCCTCATTTTGGAGCTGTACCTCTCGGAAGTTCCATAAGACTCGAAAATTTTCCTTAATGCCATTCCCCAAGTTAAGAATTGGTTGTTCTAACGGGCTTAAGACGCGTTGCATAACCCCCCCAACTGGGTTGGGGAAATGACTACCCAGTCCGGTTAGACGGATGGTTATGAGTACACCTAGCATCAGAAAGAAAACGAGAACCGCAATTCCCGTTACATTTACTCTTTTCCCCACCACAATTCCCCCCCGCTATTTTTAACTCTTTTGCGAGGCGGCAATTTTCCGAAGGATCTCCGCATGTTCCAAGACATGTCCTGTGCCTATAGCGACACATGACAACGGGTCCTCCGCTAAGTGCACCGCGATGCCTGTTTGATCAGAAATCAATCGGTCCAGGTTGCGCAGTAATGAGCCGCCACCTGCCATCATAATACCACGATCCATAATATCCGACGATAATTCCGGGGGAGTTTTTTCCAAGCATGATTTTACAGCATCGACAATAGCCATCACCGGTTCTTGTAGTGCCTCTTGGATTTCCTCTGAGGAGACTTCAATGGTTTTTGGAAGACCTGTTAATAAATCTCGCCCGCGCACTGTATACATACCCTTTTCTGCCATGTACGCGTAACCGATTTCAAACTTGAGTGCTTCCGCGGTTCGATAACCAATCATCAGATTATATCGTCTTTTAATATGAGCGATGATCGCATCATCCATTTCATCACCGGCCACACGGATCGAACGACTTGTCACTATTCCACCTAAGGAAATAACCGCGACTTCCGTTGTACCCCCACCGATGTCAACGATCATGTTCCCCGTCGGTTCACTGACTGGAAGTCCAGCGCCAATAGCTGCTGCCATAGGTTCTTCTAAAATAATCGGATCTTTCGCACCGGCTGCCATAGCAGCTTCTTTCACGGCACGTTCCTCGACCGGAGTGACACCAGAAGGCACGCAAATAACCACACGAGGCCGGATAAAGGGATGTTCGGTTCCCAGGGCACGGCTAATAAAGTATTTCAGCATTTTTTGGGTAACATTAAAATCTGAGATTACCCCATCTTTTAGTGGACGTATCGCCACAATATTACTGGGGGTCCGACCGATCATTTCTTTAGCACTATCCCCTACGGCCATTGGGGTCTTTGTCGTTATATCCATTGCCACCACAGAAGGTTCCCGGACAACAATCCCTCTTCCTTTGACATGAACCACTGTATTTGCTGTACCTAAATCTATCCCTAAATCTCTGCTTAAAAAATTAAAACCAAACATTAAATTTAAACTCCTTCCAAGATCGATGTTCGATGTTCGTGGTACGTGGTTCGAATCGAAGCGAACAACCTTCGCAAATTGATATTTAAGCCAGCTTGAGAGTCTAATCCGTTCTTCGATTCGCAGAATCGAATTCACAACTCGATCCACGAACATCGAACCTCGAACCTCGCTACAGCACGCCCCGCTCTTTCAAACTGATAAACCGATTATCTCCAATAATCACATGATCTAAAACCTCAATCCCCAGAATCTTTCCCCCGTCTGCCAACCGACGCGTGACCTCAATGTCTTCCTGACTGGGAGTCGGATCCCCACTGGGATGATTGTGCAATAAAATAATGGCGTTTGAATTGCGCCGGATCGCTTCTTTAAAACACTCCCTTGGATGGACCATGGATGAATTGAGCGAACCAATCGAGACTGGGCTGATTCCCAAGACATGATTTTTCGTCGACAACGAAACAACTCGAAAATGCTCACGATCCAGGAATCTCATTTCTTCCATTACGATGTGTGCCACATCCTGAGGAGAATTAACCACGGGTCTCGACATCGGATCTACAGAGACTGAACGACGCCCTAATTCTAAGGCGGCTTTCACTTCTGCAGACTTTGCTTTTCCTAAACCGTGTATTTGGGCCAGTTCATGAACTGTTAGCTTGCCTAACCCTGAAAGTCCACCGACACTGACCAAAATCCGTTCAGCTAGCGTTAAAACATTTTCTCCTTTGCTGCCGGTACGCAAAAGAATGGCCAATATTTCCCGATTTGATAATGCTTCGGGACCTAGTTGACAAAGTCTCTCACGGGGCAAAAGTTCCTCCGGTAAATCCTTCAAACGCCGATAATCCATCATCCACCTCGCGTGAAGCGATATTTATCTGCCCAATCCCCCACGCCTTCAACTGTTCCGTAAGATATTCCATCGGTAAGCCAATGACATTTGTCAAAGATCCTTGTATAGATGTGACAAATTTCCCGGCTCCCCCCTGAATTCCATACGCCCCGGCCTTGTCCATCGGTTCTCCACTGGCTACATACGACGTAATTTCATCCGTTTCGAGTGGGCGAAAATGAACAATGGTTTTAACCACGTCCTCGACGAGCCTTCCCGATCCAGAAACTAACGAGACTCCCGTTAAAACTTCATGAGTCCTGCCACTTAGATGTTTCAGTGTTTCAACCGCTTCTTCAGTCGACGTAGGTTTCCCCAATATTCGGCCGTCTAGAACCACCATCGTGTCAGCCCCTAACACCACATCCTGCGCGTTTCCCCCTGATTCCAACCAGTGGGTTAAACCCGCTTGGGCTTTGCGTACTGCCAACTGCCTTACCCCGATTTCCGGAGTAATCTCTTCTGTCAGCACTTCTGAAACGGAAGCCTTAACCGTTTCAAAGGTATACCCTCCCTCGCGAAGCAACATCGCCCTCCGAGGAGATGAAGAAGCAAGCACGAGCATATTACACCTTCCTTGACAACAAATATCCTCCTAAGGCCCCCAAAAGCGTCGCCATAGTAATACTCAAGCGAATACCGAAGGAGAGCGAGAGGAAAAAGAAATCTAAGTAAGTATGGGAGGGTATATCGATAACGGCAGGCCTCAAAAACGGTGCAAAAATACCGTATTTTTCTAAGCCAAGTCCAACTAAAGTCCCAATGGCAGCACCAATCAAAATGAGTAAGACGGTTCTACCTGTGCTCGAAGAATTGCGCCCAACCGCCATAGTTCTTTCCCCTTCCACTAAGTAGTAATATTTTACAACAGTCAACATAGACCCTTGTTTATACTACATTTAAGTGTAGCATCTTCCCCTTTACTAAGCAAGTTCGACAAGTGTGAGAGTAACACAAGTCCTATTAAGATACGCACTGAAACAATGAAAAAAGGGGGTTCAAATCTTAATCCCCTTTTTTCATTGTTTAGTTTTACCTTAACAGCTCCGCACCCGCAATACCTGGCTTGGTCATCTCATAGGGGTTCAAGATCACATCGAGTTCTTCTTTTGTCAGAATTCCCTTTTCCAATACGATATCGCAGACTGGTCGACCACATAGGATTGCTTCTTTGGCCACGCTTGATGCTACCTCATAACCCACATGAGGATTGATGGCTGTCACTAAACCAACGCTATTTTCCACCATCGCTCTGCAACGCTCTACATTGGCTGTGATGCCTATGACACAGCGTTCTCGAAAGATACGAGTCACATTGCGCAGGATGTCTAACGATTGGAGTAAATTAAAGACCATCACTGGCTCCATGACATTAAGTTCTAGTTGGCCAGCTCCACAGGCTAAACCAATGGTAAAATCATTCCCTTGTACCTGAAAGGCCACTTGATTGACCACTTCCGCGATCACTGGATTGACTTTTCCAGGCATAATTGATGAACCTGGTTGCATAGGTGGTAGATTTAGCTCATTTAATCCCGTCCGTGGCCCTGAGGCCATCAAGCGCAAGTCATTGGCGATCTTGGAAAGGTTTACGGCAAGTGTTCTTAATGATCCTGAAACTTCCATGAAGGCATCCGTGTTTTGAGTCCCATCAACTAGATCCTCGGCTAGTCGCATGGGTAAGTGAGTCCAGTCACGCAAATACTCAGTTACTTTTTCAATATATTTAGGATCTGCATTTAATCCTGTGCCCACCGCCGTCGCGCCCATGTTCATGACTTCTAGGGATCGTATCGCTTCTTTAATTCGCTTAATATCTCGCCCTAACATGTGGGCATACGCTGCAAACTCCTGGCCTAAACGAATGGGAACGGCATCTTGCAAATGCGTTCTCCCCATTTTTATAATACCGTCAAACTCTTGAGCCTTATCTGCAAAGGCCTGGCGTAAACTGTCTAAGGATTCGAGCAAATCATTGGCTACATTCAGACAAGCAATCCGGATTGCCGTAGGGAAAACATCGTTGGTGCTTTGAGCCATGTTGACATGAGTGTTGGGATGGACTTTAAAGTATTCACCCTTTTTTCCACCAAGAATCTCAATTGCCCGATTAGCAATGACTTCATTGGCATTCATATTCATGGATGTCCCGGCACCACCCTGGATTACATCCACCACGAATTGCTCGTTAAACTGACCATTGATCAGTTCCCTAGACGCCTGCACAATTGCTTTTCCTATAGAAGGATTCAAACTTCCAATATACATATTCGCCTCAGCTGCTGCACCCTTAACCATACCTAACGCACGAATTAACTCCCCATGGGGAGGATACCCCGTAATAGGGAAGTTCTCTACCGCACGGAGTGTTTGAATCCCATAATACACATCGTCCGGAACTTCATGGACTCCTATTAGATCCTTTTCTTGCCGCATAGTACACGTCTCCCCCAAATAATATTAACTCTGTATATTGTATACATAATATATCAACTCAAGAGGTCTGTCGAGAATTTATGTTTAGAGATTTTCCATTCAGCTGAAGTTATTGTCCGGAACATTATTTACACTGGATTATTATGAATCAAACAAAGCAATTTATGCAGAGCAAGCTACCCGGGGTAGGGTCACCAACAATGTCAAATTATTATTGAAAGAACCGAGGATAAATTCCTCGGCTCTTTTCAATAATGATTTCTGCAACTGATTATATTAATCTTGTCAACGTCAATTTGATAAATTAAACGGTGAACATCTGTAATGCGACGACTCCAATATCCAGATAATTCATGTTTCAATGGTTCAGGCTTACCAATTCCTTCATTCCCATTCCTTTCAATATCTCGTATTAACTCATTGATTTTTTTTAATATTTTCTTATCTTCTGTTTGCCAATACAAGTAATGATTCCATGCAATATCTGAAAATATCTTAATCATCCAGCAATTCCCGTTTCTTTCCTTTACCACTTTTAAGCTGTTCTATGGATTTAAGGAGTTCATTATAATATTTAGGGTTCCTTCTCACGTAAATATTTTCCAGAAGGTTATTGTATTCAGCCTCCGAAATCATAACCACATTTTTTCCACGTTCGCGAGTAATAATAATAGTCTCAAAATCATTTGTAGCCTTTTCGCAATATTCTTTAAAATTTTGTCTTACAGTCGAATAACTTATTGCTATCATATAATCCACCTCGCTTTTATTGTACATTATATTGTACAATAAAGCAAGATGTGCTTGTATGTCATCTAAACAAAATAATTTACTTTTTTTAAGATTTGCGTGTTCCATTCTTTCTAAGCCCAAGAGGGTCGCGTCACACGGCGCGAACGCCTTTGCGTGAGTCGTAGCCAAACTCGGCTTTAATCCGCTTTCATAAAGCAGGGCGGAACACAGGGACGTGTTCCGCCGGCCATGCGACAAGGATGTCGCTTTGGCCGAAACACATGTGTTTCGCCCTGCCTGCTTGCATACGGCTTAAAGCCCTAGTTTGGCACGACGATCGCATGGCTGAGCAAGTGTGACGCGACCCTCCCGCCCTCTCGGCGCCTTCCTATTGATACTTCCAAATCGTCCAATTGATTGCATCAAGTAGAGCCTGAGCGCTAGCCTTGAGGATATTCTTAGAAACACCGATGGTCCCCCAAACTTCATGTTCCAGTCGAGTATCGATGATCACGCGCACAATAGCTTCTGTACCTCGCGAACCATCCAGAACCCTTACCTTGTAATTAACAAGTTGACTTTGCCCCAAAATCGGGAAGAAACTGACGAGAGCCTGTCTCAATGCTGTATCTAAGGCATTAACCGGACCGTTCCCTTCCGAAGCGATCTGTACTGTATCTTGACCCACTTTAACCTTAACGACGGCCACTGAGTCTAGTTCTCCCCGCAAAGGGTCACTCCAAACATGATAATCTAAAACTTCAAAGGCTGGTGTGGGAACCTTGCCGAGGATTTTCAGAAGTAACAGATCAAGGCTTCCTTCAGCTGCTTCGAATTGAAACCCGTTATGTTCCAATTCTTTGATTTCGATCATGGCACTCTCAACCCGTGGATCTTCTTTAGAAATAGTGGGTTCAAATCGACGTAGACGTTCCCATATATTCGCCTTTCCTGCCTGATCAGAAATTAATATCCGACGTTCATTTCCAACCCCAGCAGGATCCATGTGTTCAAAGGTTCGTTGGTTCTTCAGAATCGCATCTACGTGCATACCAGCTTTATGCGCGAAGGCACTGCGGCCCACAAACGGCTGTTTTTCATCAAAAGGCGCATTGGTAAGCTCAGCAACGTAGCGGGAAAAGGAGGTGATCTTTAACAAAGCTTCCTCGGAAACAACCGAGTAATCCCCAGTAAGCTGTAATAAGGGAATGAGAGTACTTAGATTGGCATTTCCGCACCGTTCTCCAAACCCATTCCAAGTCCCTTGAATTTGAGTGACTCCAGCTTCCACCGCAATCATTGAATTGGCGACTGCAAGACCTCTATCATTGTGGACATGGATACCAAGTTCTTGGGGATTAAATTCCTGCATGACAACTCTGACTCCTTTTGCTACTTCAGCCGGCATGCTTCCTCCATTCGTATCACACAAAATAATGGTCTTCGCCCCTCCCTCGAGAGCCGCCCCGATGCACTTCAAAGCATAATCCCGATTCTCCTTAAAACCATCAAAAAAATGCTCGGCATCAAAGAAGACTTCCCGTCCTTGTTGAAGCAAGAAAGACACTGACTCTCGTATCAAACGAAGATTTTCTTCCAGGTTTGCCCGCAAAACATCCCTAACATGCAGATCCCAGGACTTCCCGAAGATCGTAATCGTCTTCGCTCCTGATGCCAAGAGATTTAACAGAATATCGCTTTGCTCCGGAGACTCCTTGACTTTGCACGTACTGCCAAAAGCAACGATGTGCGCCAAAGGGGAATGCAAGTCGCGGGCTTGTTGGAAAAATTCCTGATCCAATGGGTTAGCACCCGGCCAGCCCGCCTCTACATAAAGACTACCCATTTCCGCAATTTTCTTAACGTAACTTAACTTATCTTGCGTTGAAAAATGGATCCCTTCCCCTTGAGCCCCATCTCGCAACGTAGTATCGTACACAGTGATTTTTTTTCCTTGGTTCTGATTCAATATTCTCCCCCTCTTCTTTCAACTCAGCCTATGCCTTCGAAGAGCAAATGCGTCCAGTTGAAGTGCGTTTTGTTCTAATAAGAGCCTGATGGCGATGTTCCAAGAACTTGCCACGGGCCTATTTTCCCACTTAGTGTAGTTGGCACCTACCAACCTGTAGCGCTTTGCCTGACCCTTCCAGCGGAAATCTAAATACAATTCTTATTGTGCTATTATACGACAGGTTCCTATTACTGTACAACAGGTCAACAATTTTTAACAATAAAACTTACCCCCGTAATGTGCCGAATCAGCGTAAAAAGCCCTATGGCAGTTCCTCCCCAAGAACTGCCACAGGGCTCTTTTTCCACACGGTGCATGCAAGTCACGAACCGTCCCGAACTTGCTCTCGTCTTGCATTCGTCTTGCACGACTCGCTACCATCGTCCCTGACATGCAGAGGGTCGCGATCACACGGCGCGAACGCCTTTGCGTGAGTCGTAGCCAAACTCGGCTTTAAGCCGCTTTCATAGCAGGGCGGAACACAAGGATGTGTTCCGCCGGCCATGCGACAGGGACATCGCTTTGGCCCGAAACACATGTGTTTCGCCTGCCTTCCATCAGGGCTTAAAGCCCTAGTTTGGCACGACGAGCGCATGGCTGAGCAAGTGTGACGCGACCCTCCCCAGAACCGTCCCCTACTTACTTACGTGCTTAATAGCACTTTTGTCCACAGACATTGAAGGTCAGCACTTCGAGGTTTACCGCTAGGTCAACGTTCCGGAGCTCGATCTCTGGTGGTACATTCAAAACGACCGGTGCAAAATTCAGGATGGCTTCCACTCCTGCTCTAATCAATTGATCAACAATTTCTTGTGCGACAGCTGCAGGCACAGCTACTATTCCGATCTGTGTTTGGTTTAGTTTCACGATATCTTCTAGTTGCTCGATGGGCAGAACTTCCACGTTACCGATCATGGTTCCCACTTTTTTAGGATCCGCGTCAAATATACTGGTAATGACAAAACCTCGTTCTCTAAAACCTTTATAGGAACTTAAAGCCAAGCCTAAGTTTCCTACTCCGACAAGGGTAACGCTCCAATTAACACTTAATCCTAGGATCCTCAGAATATGTTGACGGAGATCTTTGACATTGTACCCGACACCCCTAGTCCCAAACTCCCCAAAGTAGGCCAAGTCCTTTCGCACTTGAGCAGGACTAACGCCAACTCCATCAGCAATTTCTCCCGAGGAGGTGGTGACAATTCCTTTTCGATCAACTTCAGTCAAATGGCGCGAGTATACTGAAAGTCGAATAATGGTTGCCTCTGGAATTTTTAGCGTCTTCAATTGGTTCCCTCATTTCTTTGCTGGAATTTGCTAGCTAAGATGATATGCTAATTATAGCACTATCGATTAAAAACGCAATTTAATCCTAGCTCTAATTTCCAAAAAGTTTAAAATATGGAATAGTGCTTTTAAGTCTATTATTTACCAGAAAGAAGGTTTATAACCCTCTGTGACTCATAAAATAACGATAATCCTAAAGCTTTTTGCTCTTCTGGAGTCGTTTTGGTGCGTAGTAAATTATAATATTGATGAAGTTCTTCCAAATCTTTAGGAGGAGGATTATCTGCTTGGGCATTCCATAATTGATGTTCCTTGGCGAGAGCTTCGGCCATCATGCCCCCCTTGAGTATATTGTTAACGTTTGTTAACAGTTCTACTGTTAGTTGTGCACCATTCCCAGCGACTCGGAAGGATCGTTCCGGAAGCGTGATTTGTTTGGGAACGGTCGAAATTCCTTTTTCCGCCAAGAATGTTCGTAACCCTTTTAATTCACTTGCTGAATGCCCTAAGCCAATGCCAACCACCCAGGGATTAGAGCTGATTACTTCGGCTTTAATCCCAAGCATTTTGACTTGCTCTTTACTCATTTGCGCATTGGATTCATTTTGAAAGACGCCGACTTGACAAGTCCAGAAAGTCACTTCAGGTAGAACCAGGACGGTATTATTGTCGGGATTAGTGCCTCTTTGGTCAGTTTGGGCCCCCCGGCTTTGACCCACTAGTTCTATGTAAATTTTTCCGATTCCCCAAGTCAGTAAACCTAATGCCATCATCCCTAAAATTAAAACAACGACTACTCGAATCTGCTCCATAACTTTCATGTCTATTCCCCTTCCGCGTTGTTCTGGACAAACTTCTCTACACGGAAGATATGTTAAGAATTGCAGAAATAGACCGAGAAGACTATGTCGAAAGACCTTGATCAGACGAACAAGGTCCAAGGAAATTAGCAGATACTAAATAATGATTTTTGACAAGCCAAAATAAAAAAGCGCAGCGAGTACAGATGTTGTAGGAATAGTCACAAGCCAGGCGACGAGCATTTGTTGAGCCACTCCCCAGCGCACTGCAGAAACCCGCTTGGCGCTCCCGACCCCCATGATCGAACCTGAAACCACATGGGTAGTGGAAACGGGGAGATGGAGACCTGGAAGCGCAGTCGCTGTCCAGATTACGAGGGATGAACTTAAATCTGCGGCAAACCCATTGATGGGCTCCAGTTTGAAGATCTTCCCTCCCATGGTGCGGATGATCTTCCACCCCCCCGCAGCGGTTCCGGCAGCCATCGCCACAGCGCAGGCAACCTTTACCCATATTTGTGGGGCAAGATCGGTCTGTGATTGTAACCCCGCTGCGACAAGAGCCATGGTGATGATCCCCATGGATTTCTGAGCATCATTGGAGCCGTGGTTAAAGGCCAATAATCCCGCAGAAATGATTTGCATCTTCTTGAACCCATGATTGAGGCGCGACGGCGAAAAATTGCCGAAAGAGAAAGCTAACACCTTCATGACAATAAACCCTAGCACCATCCCTATAATCGGGGAAAGAATCAGTGCCGCAAGAATCTTGCCTAAACCTTGCCAGTGTAAAACGCTAAATCCAACTTTCGCAACAGCTGCTCCAGCCATTCCACCAATCAGGGCATGGGAGGAACTACTCGGAATCCCCACGTACCAGGTGAGAAGGTTCCAGACGATTGCACTAAGCAAAGCAGCAATTACGACCTCTTGGGTCGTAAATTTCGGCGAAACAATGTCTTTGGCGATGGTTTGGGCAACTCCGGTACTATAGAGAGCACCAAAAAGATTTAAGAAGGCTGCCAGAATCACCGCCCGTTTGGGGCTCAAGGCCCAGGTCGAAACACTGGTGGCAATCGCATTAGCCGTATCATGGAAGCCGTTGATGTAATCGAAGGCTAACGCTAAAAACACCACAATGACTAACAGCACACCTAGACTAGTCATATTTCAAGACCACACTTTTAAGCAGATCGGCAATAGCTTCACAATGATCTAAGGTTGATTCTATATGTTCCAAAATCTCTTTCCATTTAATGATTTCTATGGGGTCTTTCTCATGTTCAAACAGTCGGGCCACTTCAGAACGGTAGAGTTTATCTCCTGCACTCTCTAGGTGATAAATCTCTTCTGCTGCCGCCAAGATCATCGATTTCTTATAATGTAAATTTCCTAAGCAAGAGAAAGCTGTCTGAATTTGTTCTGCGGCCAATGTCACCAGATGAACAAGTTCTTGCGCTCCCAGTGAGGGTTTGCTGGTTCGATAGAGAAGCATGCGCTCCACTGTACCTTCCGCATAATCGACGATGTCATCCAGGACTTGGGCAAGTTTATAAATGTCTTCACGATCTAAGGGTGTGATAAACGTGCAATTTAATCGCTCCAAGATTTGATTAGTTACACTGTCAGCTTCGTTTTCGAACCGATGCATTTGAGCAGCATCTTCAGCAGAAACACTATCTTGCTGCATGATCCCATAGAGTCTTTTAAGTGACTTAGAAATAATCTCCGTACTTTCGGAAAAGAGTTGATAAAATTTGTCTTCTTTTGGAGTCAACTTAAACATACTATATCCCCCAACCCTGAACTTTCTCTGATTTTACGGATCGGAACCTCTCATTGAAACAGATTCAGCGACGATTATCTAGTCCAGCGAGTATTATATCAAATCTTGGCCGAGTTGTGTTATTTTTTTCGTTTCTGTCGATCAATGGAGGAACTTCCTAATCCTGCTTTAAATCATTGATTAAGGCTTGGCGTGCCTCTGCCAGCATGTAGATTGAACCCGTAACACAGAGCATGTCGTTTTCTCCAAGACGCTTAAGAGCAAAAACCACGGCTTCCTTGGGATTTTCGATACAGGTTACCGGACGACCATGCTGTTCAGCCAATTTCCCAAGCGCCCTCCAGTCCCCTGCTCGCGGTGAATCAGGACGGGTGATAATGAGTTCATCCGCCAAAGGCACGAGCATATTCACGACCTTTTCCCGTTCCTTATCCGTCAGCATCCCCAAACAAAGTATGAGCTTGTTACGTTTATAGAGTGGGAGTGCCTGAGCTAAGGCCTTAGCTCCATCGACATTATGCGCTCCATCCAAGAGGATCTTAGGGTTCAGGGAAAGTAGCTCTAAACGCCCGAACCACTCTACCTCACGCAATCCAGCATAGATCGCTTCTCTAGGTATTCTCACATCATATTGACTTTGCAACACTTCACAGACGGTGATTGCTGTAGCTGCGTTGCGGAGTTGGTGGAGTCCCATCAAATGCAGGCGCAACTTCAAGTAGGTTGAGTGTAAGCCTATGAGGTCAAATTCCTGTTCCAGTTCTCCACTCCATTTGCTTTCCCAGCGAACATCTTCCCCCACTAACCACAAGGGAACACCCATAGCCTTAGCTTGTTCACGCAATACTTCGATCACGTCTAAGTCTTCAGAGGCTGTCACTACCACGGACTGGGGTTTAATAATACCTGCTTTTACCTTGGCGATGGAAACCACATCAGACCCTAAATAGTCCATGTGGTCCATTCCAACATTAGTGATGACTGAAACTAGGGGGGTAACCACATTGGTCGAATCGATGGCTCCACCTAACCCGACTTCTATAACCGCATAATCGACGCTTTCCTCCGCGAAATAGAGGAACGCCAGCGCAGTGCTTACCTCAAACTCGGTGGGATGCTCATAACCTTCCGCAACCATAGCTTCTAAATGTGGGCGCACTCGTGCTATCACCTTAATGACCTTTTCTTTAGGGATCATTTGCCCGTTGATGACCATGCGTTCCCGATAATCGTGCATATGAGGCGAGGTAAAGACTCCGACCTTGTACCCCGCTTCCCGTAAGATACGAGCAATCATGACCGTTGTCGAACCCTTGCCGTTCGTACCTCCTACATGAACTACGCGCAGAACTCTTTCCGGATTTCCCAATCGTTTAAGAAGTTCTTGAATACGCCCCAGCCCAAAATTTATACCAAACGTCGTCAGGTTAGCGAGGTATTGTAAGCTCTCAGAATATTCCTTTTCAAGATCCTTTTCGGACATTCCCTTTCCCTCCTGCACGATTTACGTATACATGAAATACCTTACATTAACTCTTTTAAGCGTTCTTCTAAAGCTACTTTGCGGGCTAAGAGGCCTTCTAGTCTCTCTCTCTCTTTGGCCACGACTGCTGCAGGTGCTTTGTTGGTGAATCCCGGATTATTTAGTTTTAGGTCCAGACTTTGAATATCTTGGCTGGCTGCAATAATCTCTTTTTCGATCCGAGTTATTTCTTTATCAAAATCCATCAATCCTTTTAAGGGCAGATAAATCTCTACACCCTCAAGAACGGCACTGGCTGATTGAGCGGGCTTCTCGGCCAACCTTTCAAAGATGTCTACCCTCGCCCCTCCAGCCAATTTCAGGATATCTGGCTTGCCGTTTTCGAGCACCTTACGTTGAACCCCATCTGGGGCAAGGATTAGGATTTCGACCTTTTGTCCAGGTGAAACTTTCATCTCGGCACGAATATTGCGGATTGCTTTAATGGTGTCCATGAGTAGTGTCATATTACTCTCGGCTTCAGCGTCCTTATACTGTGGTACTTGTGGCCAGAACTGCACCATGATGCTGCCCTCCCCCTCATTCGGGAGGTTCTGCCAGATCTCTTCCGTGAGAAACGGCATGTAAGGATGTAACAGCCGCAGGGTTCCTTCGAGGACTTCAAGCAGGACGGATTGGGCAGTATGCCGAGCTACAGCATCTTCTTTGTTGTAAAGGCGTGGCTTAGTCAGCTCAATATACCAATCACAGAACTCACTCCAGATAAACTCAAAGAGTAATCGTCCACCTTCTCCAAGATCAAAGTTTTCCAGAGCTTCTGTCCCCTTCTCTACGATAGAGGCATAACGGGAGAGGATCCAGCGATCCACCAGCGTTAGTTCTCCACGAGGACCTGGCGCGTAGTCTTCTAAATTCATGATTACATACCTAGAAGCGTTCCAAATCTTATTGGAGAAATTCCGGGTTGCTTCCAGGCGTTCAGGATGAAAACGAAGATCATTGCCGGGGGTATTCCCTGTGATTAACATAAAGCGCAAGGTATCTGCTCCGTACTGCTCAATCACTTCGATGGGGTCCACGCCATTGCCTAAGGATTTACTCATTTTTCGCCCTTGGGCATCCAAGACCAGCCCGTGAATCATGACTTTCGGGAAGGGCACTTCCTTCATAGACTCCAATGACATAAATATCATGCGGGCAACCCAAAAGAAAATGATATCCCTGCCGGTCACTAAGACAGAGGTCGGGTAAAACTGTTTCAACTCAGCTGTTTTCTCCGGCCAACCCAAGGTGGAAAAAGGCCAAAGACCCGAGGAAAACCAGGTATCTAAAACATCGGGATCTTGCTTCAGGTTCTTTGCTCCGCAGCTCGGGCAGCTCAAGGGATCCTCGCCGGCACAGATCTCCTTACCGCAGGCTTCGCAATACCAAACCGGAATGCGGTGTCCCCACCAGAGTTGACGAGAAATACACCAATCCCGGATATTTTCCATCCAACCCAGATAAATCTTATCAAATCGATCCGGCACAAATTCTAAACGTCCATCCCGAACAACATCAATAGCAGGCTCGGCAAGAGGGGCCATTTTTACGAACCACTGTCGACTCACCATCGGTTCGATCACGCTGGAGCAACGATAGCATTCCCCCACCGCATGGGCATGAGCATCGATTTTGACGAGAGCCCCTGCCGCTTTTAAATCTTCCACGACTGCTTTACGCGCTTCGAAACGATCCAGGCCTTGATAGCGACCCGCATTTTCATTCATCTTAGCTTCTTTATCTAAGACCATGATCTGAGGCAATTGATGACGAAGCCCCATTTCAAAGTCATTCGGGTCGTGTGCGGGAGTGATCTTAACAGCACCCGTCCCGAACTCGCGATCGACATAGTCATCCGCTATAATCGGGATTTCTCGATCCATCAGAGGCAGAATCAAGGTTTTTCCTATTAAATGCGCATATCGCTTGTCCTCAGGATGAACCGCCACGGCAGTATCTCCGAGCATAGTTTCCGGTCGAGTCGTTGCCACAACCAGCGCTTCTTGACTGTCTTTGACTGGGTATCTTAGGTGATAAAGATTTCCGTCTCGATCATGGTGCTCTACTTCAATATCCGAAATCGTGGTATGGCATTTCGGACACCAGTTGATAATATAATTTCCGCGATAAATCAGACCTTTTTGATAGAGGTCAACGAAGGCTTCCCGAACCGCCTTCGAGCACCCTTCATCCATCGTAAAGCGCTCACGTTCCCAATCACAAGAAGCACCCAGTCTGCGCAACTGCTGAGTGATTCGCCCACCGTATTGCCGTTTCCAGTCCCAAACCCGTTCTAAGAACTTCTCTCTCCCCAGTTCCTGTCGATTTGTCCCTTCCTCAGCCAACTGCGCCTCTACTTTTGCTTGAGTCGCAATTCCGGCATGATCCGTTCCAGGTACCCAGAGGGTATTGTAGCCCTGCATCCGCTTAAAGCGCGTTAAGATATCTTGAATTGTACTGTCCATGGCATGCCCAAGATGAAGGGCCCCTGTCACGTTCGGCGGCGGCATTACAATACTAAACGCTGGTTTATCCTTTTGCACCTCTTGATGAAAAAAGCCATTTTCCTCCCAATACTGATACCATTTCCCCTCAACTAAGCTCGAATCATAAGTTTTAGCCATTTCGATTGGTTCTGTTTTATCCGATATTTCTTCCATTATATTTCGTAACTCCTTCCACTCACTAAACCAAAAAAAAGCCTTTAATCCTGGTAAAGGACGAAAAGCTTCCGTGGTACCACCTTTATTCTGAGCGACACAGGGTCTCCCAGCACTTATCATGCGCTAACGGGGATTTTCCGTCAGAGAGTACTTCATTCCCCCCTGCCCCTCCTGTACGACCTTAGCGCTTACCGAAAAGGCCTCCCAGCTTAAAGCCTTTCTCTCTGAACAGTTAACCACGCTATTCCTTACATTCTTAGGGTTTATCTCGAATATTCATTTTTTATATTATACTCGGCATGATAAATATTGTCAAAATCTTTGGGAATCCCCTTTACTTAATCTTGCCGAATATCTGCACGTCTTACGCCGGTTACCTTAGCGGTCCATTCATCCACTGCGACAAGATCGTTAGGACCAAGCTCCGACAAAGCAGTTTTCCCCATGGCACGTACTCCCTCTTCCATTTCTAAGACCATTGACTTTAAGACATTGGCTACACTTTTACTGGCCAAAGAAATATCCAGCCGTTGTTTATAGGGGGAATCGTAATACACTAATTGGGTTAACGGTTCCCAGGGGAGAATTTTATGGATTTGGTTATGGATTAATCCGAACAGAGGTACAGTTCCTAGATAGATCGCATCTGCCCCCAGAGCTATAGCTTTTAAACATTGCCCTGGTGTAGCATATCCTCCTCCGACCACCAAGCTCACTTCTTTACGGGCTCCCTGTTCGCGCAAAAAACGTTCTGCGCGCACTAAGGCTAAGAGACTTGGGATTCCCAAATCATCGCAGATCAGGGGTGTTGCCCCAGACGAACCACCTTGACACCCATCGAGCACAATGACATCAAAGTCAGCCTCCAAACAAACGGCTAAGTCCCGCTCTAAACCTCCTGTGGCCATAATTTTGATAGCAATAGGCTTCCCGGCTGCTTCAGAACGCAAATCCGCAACATACTTTGGCCAATCCCAAGGGGAATTAATTCCTGGGATGACAGCAGATGACACGACGGATTCCACAGGGGATACGCCCATGAGCTTTTGTGCTTTTCCCTTTATGGAATTAGGTTCATGTGCTCGGGACCCTACACTTGACCCTTGTCCCATCTGTACTTCCAGCATATCCGCAGTAGCAATCCCTTGAGGACTATGCCCCCAAGTGCTCCGACTAATTTGCCAGATGAATTTGTCGGCTTCATCCCGTTCGCTTTGAAGAAAGGGACCCTCACCAGAATTGGTAGCGGTTCCCATTTGTTTTGCTGCCCTAGCTAAGGCACGTTTAGCCTCTTCGCTCAGCCCGACCCCATAACCCATGCCCGAAATCATTAACGGAATATCGATCTGAAGGGGCTTTTCTGCCTTCGACCCGAGGGTTACCTTCATGTCTACTGGAATACTGACATCTTTAGGAAGACGCGCCATTTGAGCAGCGACGAACATAAGGGTATCATAATGGGGCAGTGTTTTTGGAGAGCCTAGAGGCCGATGGATCAATTTTCCTTCTTCAGCTCGTAAACTGATTTCCAGAATAGTCTGGACTGAAGTACGACGCACAGCACTCCACAATTCCGCCAGGTTTTCATGATACTTATCTTTAAGAAGCCTTTCAATCACTAAACCAAAAAGCCGTTGCACGATTGTTCGGAACAAACGTTTACCGACAATATAAAATACTAACAAAAGAATGATTCCTGCAATGAGTGTCCCCAAAACAGAAAGAGCAACTATGAGTAGGGCGGTCGTAATCAACAAGATAATCCCCCATCTTTGACTTACGCATTTTTTAATGCACAATCTTAATAGGCGTAGTCTACGCTGCTTAGTCAATAATATACAAAAAAGAGGAATTCTCATTGAACGTTTTAAAATGAGGTTCCTCTTCTTTGTATATTCAAGGATCAAATTAGAGTAAGTTCATCTAATCGTGAAACTCCCACTTCAAGTGGGAGTCTTACCCCGTACTCTGCTTTTGTGACGAAGGCCTCCTGTGGAGGGAAGCTGCAGAATAAGCATCGTGTTCGCTAGTGCGCGCAATAGGGGGCGGTTCTTGACTTGCATGCAAGTCAAGAACCGCCCCCTTCTTCCTTTTAGAACCTCACTCTTACACACGATGTCCCCTAGGCCTGACCCCATTTTCCTCCAATTCCATCCTTCAGACGGCGCACATGAAATGTGCCGTCCCCCCAGACGTTCCGCTCCCCGTTCGTTCCCCGTTCTCGGACCCAAGTCAAGGACGCAGTGTGACACGAGCGCGACGTCTTTGCGAAAGCAGAAAAGCAAACTTCCGTGTAAGCGACCCCAGATACGGGGCTGAGCACAGGACGTGCGAAGCCGCCAACTGAGCCAAGGATGGCGAATTTGGCGGGAACCCCGATCCTCATTTAGGAGCTTACACGGTTAGTTTGCTCTGCGTCGCAAGCACCGAGCGCTGTGTCACACAAGTCCTCCCCATTTTCCGTGGAAAACTATCTCTGCCATCGCCTTCCTGGGACGCGGGCGTCGTTCCTCAGCAGCATATCCTAAAGGAGTCATCGCTACTACTCGAACATTTCCGGGAACATCCAAAGCCTCTCTTACTTTCTCCTCACTAAACAGACCCTGCCAGCAGGTCCCCAACCCTTGATCTGTTGCAGCTAACACCAAATGTTCCATGGCAAGTCCTGCATCTAACATCATAAAGTCCTTGCCTTCCCATACTTCCGATTCACTAGGCACTGCACATAAAACAATGACCATAGGGGCTCCCATCAAAGCCTTCCGTCCAGGATTACTCTCACTCATACATTCAGCTAAAGCCTTACGCCCCGCTGTATCTTCGACCAAAACAAATCGCCAGCACTGTAGATTCTTCCAGGACGGAGCTAACCGGGCTGATTCTAAAATATACTCCAATTTTTCCTGTTCGATTGGTTTATCCAGATAGGTGCGCAAACTCCGCCGAGCTTGAGCCAATTCAAGAAAGTTCATTCTCAGTCCTCCAATTTCCTTTGCTTTTTTTCGTATTATGTTCTTACATATTAGTATTATTCTCTCAACCAGTTCCTTTTCCTGCTTTCGTCAACATATCACCATTAATAATCCTATTGCTCCCACCAGGGTCTCAAATCCCTATTTTTCTCCGAAGTAACTTTTCCCGTAACTGCTTTTCTCGTGCTTACCTTTTCCGTTCCCGCTAAATCTTTATCCTCTCTCCCTCTCGCCCAATCAGCAAGATCATTATCTAGCGGCTCGGATTCCCAAATCTCCGAAATTCCAGAATTTTTTGGGCTTGAGAATTTTGATTTATTATTTTTATTTTCCCTGTCCCAAGGCCATTCTATCTCTGAACCTTCATCAGAATTTTTCTTCGCCCCTTGATTCTCTGTAGAATCATCCTTTGATATAGGCTCCGTCTCCCAATCGAACTCGCTGCTGAAGTGGTCATCTGTACCATAACTGGCATACGAGGGAGTAAAAAATGAATGATTCTTTCCTGCGTTCCAAGAACTCCCAGTTTCCCGCTTTGTGCCTGCTCCGAAGGCCCCAGCGACTAAACCGATCAAGGCACCCTCGAGAAGAACTTGCATGAAGCCCCACCCTTGAATAGGAAGGAATAGAGCCAGTAATAGAGTCCCCACTGTAACATAGCCAGCTCCAGTGACCCCGCCCATTAACCAGACACCGCTTTCTTTTGCTGTTCTGTACCCTCCCACTAAACAACTCGCCAGAAGCCCAATATCCAATAACCTAGAGGTACTCAGGCCGCCTAAACCTATGGCACCCCATATAACACCAGCAAAAAGGGTCAAAACTGTAACTAGCAAAGCCGTTGTGATTCCCCTTAAAATAAATAGACCCATCTCTCTCCCGCCCCCCTTTTATATACTTATTATCGATAAGATTTTTACATATTTATCCTAATACTATTACTACGTTGAACTTGTCCAATACATTCCAACTTTATTCCATTATTACCCATTATCATGTCTTCCCCTTTGCGAATATAGTGTGCTATGTCATATGAAAAAGGAGGCGTCGTGATGGATTATGCACGATATACTGTACATGCTGGGGATACTATTTATAAAATTGCCAAGGCCTACAATGTCGAAATGGCTGAGATAATCCAACTGAATCATTTAAAACATCCTGATCGCATATATGCTGGCCAAGTTTTACTTCTCCCCGTCCAGGAATCCCGTGAACCTGCTACCCCCATGCAGATTCCCGAACCTACCCTTACATACGCCACGTGGCTCTACGAGGCTTATGCTGGTAAGGATTCCGAATTAACCGCGATCACAACCTACCTATATCAAGCCGTGCTTTTGGACCACCCAGATTTCGATGCCTTGTTACGCCCCATTGCTTACGACGAAATGCAACATCTCGAAAAATTAGCTCTTGCCTTACGTTATCTGGGGGTTGACCCGAAATACGGAGCATTAAGTAGCGGGCACTGGGTTGAATGGCGAGCGAATTTTGTCAACTATACCAGCGACCTTTGCGCTCTGTTAGACTCTAACATTGCAGACGAGGCCAGAGACCATCAGGAATATCTTGAACTCGCTCAAAAAATACCCATTCCAGAAATCCAGTGTATCCTTATGGAAATGGCCGCTGATGAAGAACGTCACTACCATTTATTCTGTCAAGCGAAGCAACAATATTGCGGCGAATTTGCCCCGTGTCCCCAACCAACGCCATGTTCTCCACCTCCAATCTATACTCCGATAATAAGCCAAGAACCTTTGCAAGAGGCACAATTGCCTATGATAGATCTTCCAGGACCACATCAGGGAGGAAGAGGTTAATAATCCCTCTTTTCAGTTGGCATTTGTTTCTGTATACTAGAAATTGCGTAATCACTGTGGCACTACAGAGGTCGGATGTCAGAGACCAAAGTTCAGAAGAGTCGCTGTCAGTAAGTCTGTTCAAGCTCAGAAAGGCCGTTGCGTAACCTGCGCAACGGCCTTTCTGAGCTTAGTCAGACTTGATAAAGAAGAGGAGGAATTGGATTGAAGTTGAGTAAAAGCCAATGGGCTGATTTTTCCTTACTTATGGTTACCCTAGTTTGGGGTTCAACCTTTGTCATCGTTAAATGGGCAATCGAGGACCTTCCCCCGTTTCCTTTTCTAGCGATTCGCTTTGCTCTGGCATTTATTAGCTTACTTCCGTTTCTCTGGTTACAGAAGGCCCATATCTCCAAAGGCACTGTGCTAAAAGGTGCGGCCTTAGGGGTTTTTCTCTTCTCCGGATACGCTTGGCAAACGGTGGGACTACAATACACCACGGCCTCCAACGCCGGGTTTATCACTGGACTTTCTGTCGTTTTTGTCCCAACCTTAGTTACTATAACAACACGGAAACTTCCAAACCCCAGCCTAATCATCGGTATATTCTGTGCCTTAGTCGGTTTAGCCTTTCTCTCCCTAAGTGATCGTTTTCAGCTTAATAAGGGTGACCTCATGATCCTTGCTTGTGCGGTATGCTTTGCCTTACATATTTTCTTAGTAGGGCGTTATGCCCCTGAGACAAATGCCACAGTTTTAGCCAGCGTGCAGATTCTTACCGTCAGCATTTTAAGCGGCCTTTTCTCCTTCCTATTGCCCCAGCCTTCCATATCCTTTAGCTCCACTGTATGGATAGCCTTATTAGTTACCGCTATTCCGGCAACTTCACTCGCCTTCTTTGTTCAGACTAAAATGCAACAATTCACCACACCGACCCATACCGCTCTCATATTTTCCATGGAACCGGTTTTCGCTGCCATCTCTGCGTTTTTCTTTGCTGGAGAAATATTAACCCAAAGAGGGCTCTTTGGGGCAGGATTGGTCTTAGCAGGTATGCTCATCGCAGAATTTACGGGATCGAAAAACGAACCACCGTCAAAATGAAAAAAAGATAGAATACTCCTCCGATTAGGAGAGTAGTAGGTAAAATAACCCCTTTGTAACGTAGTGAAAGGTAAGGAATCAACGCTGCTCCCACAGCAAGCAGCGCACTCCAGAGTGCCAAGGTATCAAGTTTCCAAGGCGTAAGAGCAATTCCGATAGCCGGTATCACAGAACTTTGAAACACCATGGCTCCGCTTAGATTACCCATAGCTAACGTATCTTTACCCCGCCGGATCCAAAGGACGCTATTAAATTTTTCCGGTAACTCGGTTGCTATTGGAGTAATTATTAAAGCTAGCACAAAGACTGGAATTCCAACGGCTACAGCGATGGGTTGTATAGCATCGACAAAACGATCCGCCCCAAATACGATCGCCACTAATGACAAGAATATTTGTACTAAAATCATGGTCATCGATGGTTGAGGATTGTGTCTGGACACATATAAGGGTGCTAACTTTTCATGTTGGCAATCATCCTTGCAGTCGCGCAGTGTTTGGTATACATAAATTCCATAAGCTGCAACTAACATTAGAGCAGAACCATTCTTAAGTGTTTGAGAGGGTAAAAAGGAAGCTAGAATGGCCATTGAATAGACAATCAGGAAAAATTTTAGATCATGGCTTACAACCTTAGCATCAATACGCAGGGGGAGATTCCTGCGCCGGAATATAAGCGCCGAAATTCCAGTGATAAAGAAAGCCACTGTCGCAAGCATAAAAGGCGCACCAAGAATCGCTCCTATCCCAATGTCTTCCCCTTCCGGCCCTACCCTTCCCCCTAAAAAGGCCATAATCGGAACCATGGTCTCGGGCAAGGCAGTCCCAACCGCTGCGAAAATACTCCCCACCGCTCCAGCCCCAAGCTTGAGCCTTTGCCCCAACCACTCAATCCCATTAGTGAACGCTTCAGCCCCAATCAAAATAATTCCCAGACTTATAATTAAAAACCCGACATCTCTCAACTATTACCCTCCCTTCTTCTTGCTCACTCCCTGAGGGTTCTAACAATGTTACCGTTAAACTCAAGTACCTAACATGGTGAATAAGTAGGGTTCTTAGGTTCTTAGGTTCTTAGGTTCTTACATCTCCTTAAGCGTCAATAATTCTCACTCTATAACTATACGAGAGTGGGGTTTTTTTATGATAAAACAATCCGCTTAAGAGTCTTCTTCGTGTACTTTCTTAAAACCAAACTGACAAATTGAACACAAAAAAGCCGGAGTCCATTATTCGGATTGAATGGAACTCAGGCTTTTCTGTGTTCATATGCTTCAGTAATTTAACTATCCTATTTCTTTATACCCGACTAACAATGCATTCCCTTGATTGTCACGAAATGTTGAAATGCTTAATAAATAGTGCTAAACTGTATATACAACTGAACTGTGAAAGGTGGTGGAAATCGCATGGCTATCGTTCAACAAATTCAAAAAAGGATGATCGTCAGCCTAGCTCAAATTGCTAAGGATCTTAATTTACATGAGGGAGACCATGTCATAATTGAGGAGAAAGACGGTGGAATTTTCTTGAGACCAGTTGACTGGGTAGATAAGAATCAAAAATACTTTTGGACTAAAGTGTGGCAAGAAAAAATGAACCTAAGCCAAGAAGCCCTGGAAAAGGGCGAATATAAAACATTTAGCAACATGGAGGAGGCTATTAAAGATCTGGAGGAGCTTGCCCATGCCAATAATAATAAGAACCAACCCATTTGATGCAGACTTTCTCTTGCTATCGCAAAAGGAGCAAAAACAGGTTTTAAAGGCACTCCACTTCCTTGCCGATAACCCAAGGCATCCATCTTTGCAAACACATAAGATCGAAGACACCGACTTTATTGAAGCTTATGCAAGTATGGATATTCGAATCATCTTTGAACGGACAAGTGATACTATTGTTTTGCGTGCCGTAGGACATCATGACATACTAAAAAGCCTCTAACCACTTAAAAAGTCAATACTAATAATGATTTTAGAATATAACAGGATAAAACCGGAGTCCATACTAATGGAACTCCGGTTTTATCATTGACCCGATCCAGACGGTGCATATGAAATGTGCCGTCTCCCCATCACTCGTTCTTCGTTCCACGACCCAAGCCAGGGACGCAGTGTGACACGAGCGCGACGTCTTTACGTAAGCAGACTAGCAAACTTCCGTTCAAGCGACCGACCCCAGATACGGGACAGTGCACAAGGATGTGCACTGCCGCCAACCGAGCCCGAAGACACTGTCTTCGCACGAATTAGGCCTTCTTGCAGGACGGCGAGTTTGGTGGGTATCCCGCTCCCCATAGTAGGCGCTTGAACGGTTAGTTTGCTCTGCGTCGTAAGACCGAGGGCTGTGTCACACAAGTCCCTCACACAAGTCCCAGTATCTCTTCCAACGCTTCATTCAATTCTTCCTTACCGACTCCAGTCTGAGCCGAAAAGGGAAGAATCAGCGAAACATCTTGAATATCTAAGGCTTTAGCGATGACTTTTAAGTGTTTCTGCCATTGTCCGCGAGCGATTTTATCAACTTTTGTTGCTACGACCATGGTTGGAACCTGCATTGTTCGTAACCACTGTTGCATTTCAATATCTTCTACACTTGGAGCATGGCGAATATCTACGATATGAATAACTGCGCGTAACGGTTCTCGCTTTTTCAGATAGGCCTCCATCATTGGACCCCATTGGGCATTAACTGTCTTAGCGACCTTTGCATAACCATAGCCCGGTAAATCTACAAGGAACCAAGCGTCATTGACCCGATAAAAATTCAGGGTTTGGGTCTTGCCAGGTGTATTCCCAGTACGCGCAAGGTTACGCCGCCCCAGAAAACTATTGATCAACGAAGACTTGCCCACATTTGACCGCCCAGCCATCGCGATCTCTGGCAACCCGCCTACTGGATACTGCTCATATTTCACAGCAGAGGCAACATATTCGGCATTTTTAATGACTATCAAGGTATCCTCTTCCTTTTCGTATATTTAGGGGAAGGAAGTGTCTTGGCACGTTCGCACATCCTACGCCAATAAGTATTTCTTTTGGGGATCGCGGCTTCGGCGATACTCTATCCTTCGCCGCGAAGTGTTCCTTTTGGGATCAGCGGCTTCGGCGATACTCTCCACCGGAGACTATCGTGATCCATTGCTATTCGCTTGTCGCTCAGGCTAAACCGCAAAACTTCTGGGCTTTCTGGTCGAATGCTATGCCGTCCATGGCGGCGCTCTAATCTCGAACGTCCTGTTCGAGTCTTGGCGCATTCGACACTTGGCACGTCCTGTGCCGGCGCATGTGAACAGTTGCGGTTCTTCACGCCTGATCGACTGCGCTCATTGACGCAATTCCACTAATCGTGCTCTCTAAGCCAAGAAACTTCCTCTGGACTTGGGTCGACGGGGGTTTAGAACGATGTCGATGTTGGGTGCGCTTTTTATGTCACCAAAGATGGAGTTAAGAATCGTCCCTCGTTCCCCGACACGACCCTCGCCTTAGCCGGTAGGTGGTCGTTCTTCTAGGCTTCGTTCTGCGGTTAAATGGAACTAAGAACTAACTCTCGTGCCCCTTCCGTCCTCCCAACCCCAGAGGGTCGCGATCACGCGGCGTGATGCCTCTGCGTGAGTCGTAGCCAAACTCAGCTATAATCCGCTTTCATAGCAGGGCGGAACACAAGGATGTGTTCCGCCGGCCATGCGACAGGGACGACGGCACAGGACGTGCCTAGTGCAGGGTGCGCCATGACTCGAACAGGATGTTCGAGATTAGAGCGCCGTGATGGCATAGCGCGCTGCGGTCGCTTTGGCCGAAACACATGTGTTTCGCCCAGCTACATGCATAACGGATTAAAGCCCTAGTTTGGCACGACGAGCGCATGGCTGAGCAAGTGTGACGCGATCCTCCCGAGAACGTGTGTCGCGAACCCTCCACTTTAGCAGGTAGGTGGCCATTCTTCTGGGCTTCGTTCTGTGCTCGGAATTCCGCTTGGAGAGTATATCGAATTTAGGGGAACATCTCCAGGCGCTTGGTCCGAATGAGCCAGCGGCAAGAGAGCGAGGGTTAGGACTTCCTCAATACGGCTGACAAAGTGAAATTCTAGTAACTTACGAATGTTTTCGGGAATTTCTTCAAGGTCCTTGCGGTTTTCTTCTGGGAGAAGCACGACTTTAATACCTGCTCGATGGGCTGCCAGGACCTTTTCTTTGACGCCTCCGATGGGTAAAACATTTCCACGTAAGGTTATTTCCCCAGTCATAGCGAGATCCGCTCTAACAGCCCGTTTCGCCAAGGCTGACGCCATTGCAGTGGCCATTGTAATACCAGCAGAGGGTCCGTCTTTAGGTGTAGCACCTTCCGGAACGTGAATATGAAGGTCTGTTCGATCATAAAAGTCTTCTTCTATGCCAAGTTGACGAGCATAAGCTCGGACAAAGGTCCAGGCCGCTTGGGCAGATTCCTTCATGACATCCCCTAATTTTCCAGTTAAGGTTAGTCTTCCTTTTCCAGGCAAGGGGGTAACTTCAATCGTTAACACAACCCCTCCGACTTCCGTGAAGGCCAGTCCTGTTACCGCTCCTATTTCAGGAGCCTTTGCCGCTACTTGGAAATGATAACGTGGTGCACCTAAGGCAGATTCCAGATCTTCCACGGTCGCGGTATGTGGTTCCCATTCTTTTTTCACCCAGCGAATAGCAATTTTCCGACAGAAATTTGCGACCTGACGTTCGAGACCCCGTACTCCAGATTCTCGTGTATACCCTTGGACTAATTTAAGCAGGACATCCTCCTCCATGGATAAAATGTCGCTGTTCAGTCCATGCGCTTCCATCTGCTTTGGCACGAGGTAGCGCTTGGCGATATTGACCTTTTCATCTTCTGTATAGCCGCTGAGGGTGATGACCTCCATGCGGTCTAAGAGTGGACGTGGAATGGTGTGCAGGGTATTAGCCGTCAGGACGAAAAGGGTTTGAGATAAGTCAAAGGGGAGTTCTAAGTAATGATCTGTGAAGGTACTGTTTTGCTCTGGATCTAGAACCTCCAAGAGAGCTGAGGCCGGGTCACCACGAAAATCCGAGGTCATTTTATCAATCTCATCAAGGAGGAAAACTGAATTACGAGTTCCAGCTGTCCGAACCCCCTGAATAATTCGTCCGGGTAATGCTCCAATATAAGTGCGTCGGTGTCCTCTAATTTCAGCCTCATCCCGCAAACCACCTAAAGACATACGTACGAATTTTCGATTTAAGGCTCTGGAAATTGATTTGGCTAACGATGTTTTTCCGACTCCCGGAGGACCTACTAAGCAGAGAATAGGACTTTTCATTTTAGGCGTTAATTTCCGAATCGCCAAGAACTCTAGAATCCGCTCCTTGATTTTCTCGAGTCCGTAGTGATCCTCATTTAAGATTTCTTCAGCTTTGACTAAATCAATCTTATCGCGAGATGTCTTAACCCAAGGAAGCGCGAGAATCCAATCGAGATAAGTACGTACCACGGTGCCCTCAGCAGAGGACGGAGGCATTTTTTCTAAGCGTTCAATTTCTTTGAGTGCTTTTTGTTCAACCTCTTTGGGACACTTAGCCTTGGCAAACTTTTCGCGGTATTCATCCGCCTCCACTTGACGCTCGTCCTTATCTCCCAGTTCCTTTTGGATGGCTTTCATCTGTTCACGCAAATAATATTCTTTTTGGGCTTTATCCATTTGCTTTCGCACACGCTGACCAATGCGTCGTTCTAATTCTAGGATCTCAATCTCGCGCATGATCAGTTCCGTTAAACGTTCTAAGCGTAATTCAACCGACATTGCTTCCAGAATTGTTTGCTTATCTGGAACTTTAAGATTGAGGTGAGACGCGACAATATCAGCTAATTGCCCCGGTTCTTCCACAGCCAATACCGTTCCTAAGGTTTCTAAGGGTACGCGTTTACCGAGTTTGGCGTATTCCTCAAACTGATGCGTCATGCTTCGAATTAATGTTTCAATTTCAGGGTTTAGGGATTTCTTTTCCTCGACCATTTCCTCGACTCTTACCTTGTAAAACAGGTCCTCCTCTAAAAATTCGAGGACACGACCTCGTGATATTCCTTCCACTAAGACACGCATGGTGCCTCCAGGAAGCTTTAAGAGTTGCTTGATTTCGGCGACGGTACCCATATCATACAAATCATCCGGATTCGGCGAATCAATCTCCGTTTCTTTCTGAGATACTAAGAGTATAATTCGATCTTCGAGCATGGCCTTCTCAATGGCCACCATAGAACGTTCCCTACCTACATCGAGGTGAATAACCATATACGGAAAAACAAGAATCCCACGTAAAGGGAGCAAGGGTAATTCGCGTTCTTTAATCATAGATATCCCCCCTGTAAAAAATATACCAGTAACGAAGTTACTCAAAATGCAGCCCAGAATGAACACTAGTACAGAAAAAGACACACTAGAGCTAGTGTGCCAAACTTATCATTATCTATTCTAACATGTTTTGCCCTGTTCAGGCAAATTGGCAACTGCCTTCGTTACCACTTTATTAACGGCAAAATCCAATCTGCTCAAGACTTCTTCAAGAGGAGGCCGCAACTCATGTTTTTCAAGTTTTATGCCTGGTACCAAGGCAATTTCTAAAACTTGAGTGAGATCTTCCACTGAAATGATTTCGATCTCACCCTGTAACTCGGCAAAGCGTTCTTGCCAATTCTCTAGAGGAATGAGCACCCTCTTGCATCCAGCTTGCTTTGCTGCTTCGATCTTTGCTGAAACACCACCAATGGGTTTGACTCGCCCACGGATGGAAAGTTCTCCCGTCATGGCTAGATAATTGTCCACCTTTTGCTGACGAATGGCCGAAATTGTGGCTGTAGCAATGGCTATCCCGGCCGAGGGGCCATCAACTGGTCCGCCGCCTGGAAAATTGACGTGAATATCAAAATTTCGGGGTTCGATGCTCATTTGCCGCCTTAAAACAGTCAGGACATTTTCTACTGAGCTTCGAGCCATGCTCTTGCGTCGATATTTCTTTCCTTCGTCCCCTTGTTCTTCTTCCTCGACAATTCCTGTTACCAAAAGTTGTCCTGTACCCGCTGCTACAGGAAGAGCCGTCACTTCTAGTTCTAAGAGCCTACCCATATTGGGTCCGTGTACAGCAAGACCGTTGACCACTCCAATGCTGGCTTCGGTGGGCACTTTTTTATCGGGGCGAGGTGCATATTGACCCGTGGTCACCACCCATTCCACGATTTCAACGTCCACCTGTGGCAACCGATCGGTTAAAGCGACCCCTGCCGCAAGCTGGACCATATTGACAGCCTCACGGCCATTGGCGGCAAATTGTTTGATAACATCAACCGCTGCTTGGGTAATTGGCATTTCCATTTTAGCTGCAGCAACCCTGGCGATTTCAGAGATTTCATCCGGAAGCAAACCCCGGAAATAAACCTCCATACATCTGGATCGAATCGCAGGGGGAATTTGTTCTGGGCTACGAGTCGTTGCTCCCACAAGGCGAAAATCTGCGGGTAGGCCGTTTTGAAAAATATCATGGATATGTTGAGGAATATTGGAGTCCTCGGAGCTATAGTAGGCACTTTCCAGCGTCACTTTGCGATCTTCTAAGACCTTTAACAGTTTGTTAATCTGAATGGGATGAAGCTCCCCAATCTCATCAATAAATAGTATCCCGCCGTGAGCTTTGGTGACTGCCCCTTGTTTAGGCTGTGGAATCCCCGCTAGTCCCATGGCTCCTGCCCCTTGGTAAATTGGATCATGTACTGAACCGATTAGAGGATCGGCGATTCCACGCTCATCAAAACGTGCCGTCGCTCCATCGATTTCTGTGAAGTGAGCATTTGATTTAAAGGGTGAAAAGGGATTTTTCTTGGCTTCCTCTAAGATCAACCTTGCTGCAGCGGTTTTCCCCACGCCAGGACTTCCATAAATCAAGACATGTTGTGGGTTGGGACCACATAAAGCAGCTCGCAGTGCTTTGATCCCCTCTTTTTGCCCGATGATCTCATCGAAGTGAACTGGACGAGTTCGTTCGGACAAGGGAGTGGTTAACGCAATCTTGCGCATTGTTTGTAATTTTTCAAGTTCTTTACGTGACTCTCGTTCAACGGAGACTTTATTTCCTTGTTGAGACTTTAGCATCCCCCAAAAATATAGCCCAATAATAACAGCAAAAACCAACTGAACAACCATAACAATTCCACTGAGTCCATTCATGCTCATATTCCCCTTCCTAGCAGTCTACTAGTTTAGTATTACCACTAAGTGGGAATTAAACCCTTTCTATAAAAAACACCGGTGCAGCTTATTTTTAAGCTACTCCGGTGTTTTATTATTGATCGATTTTAAGAAAAGCTACGTTTTGATGAAGTATGATAAAACTTCATCTTCAGAGCTCGTGTATCGTCTTCGTGTATCGAACCTTATGCCTTGAGTATAGAGCAAAGAGCCTTGCGCCTCGCCTAAGCTGACTCTTCTTTCTTGCCTTTTTTGACTTTATCCGTCATAACAAGAAGAGGTTCTTCTTTCTTTAAGACAACATCTTGGGTGACAACGCATTTCATGACATCATTGCGGGAGGGCAGATCATACATCACATTAAGCATGAGTTCCTCCACAATAGCCCTTAAGCCCCTTGCCCCGGTATTCCTCCGAATCGCTTCAGTCGCTATCGAAGATAGTGCCGCGTCTTTGAATTCAAGGGTTACCCCGTCTAGTTCCATGAGCTTTTGGTATTGCTTAACCAAAGCATTCTTAGGTTCGGTGAGTATGCGAACTAAAGCTGCTTCATCCAATGCCTCAAGGGTTACTATTACGGGTAAACGTCCTACAAACTCAGGAATTAAGCCAAACTTCTGAAGGTCTATCGGTAAAATATCCTTCAGGACTTCGCCAACATTTCTTTCAGATTTGTTCTGAATATTAGCACCAAAGCCCATAGTCTTTTGTCCAGACCTATTTTGAATAATTTTCTCAATTCCGTCAAACGCTCCGCCGACAATAAAGAGAATATTCGTGGTATCCAACTGGATGAATTCTTGGTGAGGATGTTTGCGACCACCTTGAGGAGGTACACTGGCAACCGTGCCTTCGAGGATCTTCAGCAAGGCTTGTTGAACCCCTTCTCCCGATACATCCCTTGTAATAGAAGGGTTTTCCGACTTACGGGCAATCTTATCAATTTCGTCGATGTACACAATACCTTTTTCCGCTTTCTCTACATCATAGTCAGCGGCCTGAATTAATTTGAGGAGAATATTTTCTACGTCCTCACCCACGTACCCCGCTTCAGTGAGTGAAGTGGCATCCGCGATTGCAAAAGGAACATTAAGGACCTTAGCCAGCGTCGAGGCCAGCAAAGTCTTTCCTGAACCAGTGGGTCCCAGCATAACGATGTTCGATTTTTGCAATTCAACATCATCGATTTTCATGCCTAGGTTGATCCGTTTATAATGATTATAGACTGCTACGGAAAGTGCTTTTTTGGCTTGTTCCTGACCAATAACATACTGATCGATCACTGACCGGATTTCCTTAGGTTTTAAAATATCTCCGATTTCAACGCCTAAGTCATCCGTCAACTCTTCCTCTATGATCTCATTACAGAGTTCTATGCACTCGTCACAAATGTAAACGCCTGGACCCGCAACCAATTTTTTCACTTGCTCTTGGGTTTTGCCGCAAAAAGAACACTTTAGTTGATTTTTGTCTTCGGTGTACTTTGCCATCCTCTCACCTCTATACCTCAGAATTTTCCCCCAAGGCGTAGGTCTTAGGTGTTCTGTTCTACTAAATAGCTAACTGTCTTTTCGCTGATTAAACTATTTCTGTAGAACTGAAGATCTCCACGCGCCATGAGGGCCTTTTTGAGCGCTACAGCGTCCTGTCCATGACGCTCACCAAGTTTTTTGATCTCTTCGTCTAGTTCGTCTTCAGAGACCTCAATTCCTTCTACCTTAGCAATAGTTTCTAAAACTAAATCCATTTTGACGCTTTCCGCAGCTTGAGGACGTAAACGTTCCTTCATGACTTCTTCAGTAGTGTTGGTGTACTGGTAATACTGCTCAATTGTCATGCCTTGCTGTGCAAGATTACGATTTAGGTCCTCCACCATAACCTTGATTCGCTCCGTAATCATAACTTCCGGAATTTCGACGCTGGCATTGTCTACGACCTTAGCTAGGATTTTCTTGAGATGTTCATCTTTGATTCTTAATTCGGTACTCTTCATTAATTTATTCTGTAAGTCGGTTTTCAATTCATCAAGAGTCTCAAATTCACTGACATCTTTTGCAAATTCATCATCTAGAGCAGAAAGTTCTTTACGCTGGATTTTTTTAACACTAGTTTTGAAAACAGCGGGCTTTCCAGCAAGCTCTGTACTATGATATTCAGCTGGGAAGGTAACGTTGACATCAACCGGTTGTCCGATTTCAGTTCCAATCAGGCCTTCCTCAAAGCCAGGAATAAAGGTACCTGAACCAATAACTAGCTCATAGTCCTCCGCTTTACCACCTACAAAGGGAACTTCATCAACAAAGCCTTCAAAGTCAATGCTGACGGTATCATCATTTTCTACCTTGCCCTCTTCAAGAGTAACTAGGCGGGCATGTTGTTGCTGTTTGCTTACTAACGCTTCCATGACTTGCTCTTCTGTGATGCTTGCTGCATCTTGTTCAATTTGTAACCCTGTGTAAACTCCCAGCTCAACCTCAGGCTTAACCATGACTTTAGCCTTAAAGATTAGGTCTTTCCCTTCTTCGATCTGTACTAAGTCCACTTCAGGACGATCGACAGGGTCAATTCCACTTTCCATAACGGCTGATGCATAGGCCGGTCCGATCAAATGATCCAGAGCTTCGTCGTATAGGGCTTCCTTCCCGACATGTGCCTCAACCATGCGGCGTGGAGCTTTACCTTTTCTAAACCCTGGAACATTGACTTTCTTTGCCAAATTCTTGGCTGCTTGGCTGACCGCGCTAACAAACTTTTCGGAGTCTACAGTTACTTCTAAAGCAACAAAATTCTTTTCTAGTTTCTCGACTGAGACTGACATATATTCTCCCCCTTAAAACACTAATTACTCTATGTGCAAGGCAATTGTGGGATACTTCGATAGTCTTACCGTTTTTCAAGACTACAAACCCCCGCTCAGGCCAAATACATCAAAAGAAATAAAAGTTAACCTGAAACTCTATAAATATAGCACAAAAAATTTACTAATCAATTATAACAGACTTATAACATGTAATCAAATTGCGAAAAACTAGTTCAAACGCCCTTGTGACAAAGGATCTCTGATCGGTAAATGCGCAGAAGTTAAGTAAAGAAATGTTTCCACATATGAGTTGGATGCAGAAAACCGCAAATCTAATTCTGTGAGGTGTGTACCGACAATTCTGTTTGGATAACTCTCTTCTTTCAGGGCAAAATAACTCACGTGAGTATCAAAAGTGCTTTGATCGAGTTAGTCTTTTTAATATGAAAAAGGAGATCAAGTATGATCGTAGTTGTGCTCAGAACCTTAATTCTTTACGCACTGGTCATCGTCGCCCTTCGCATGATGGGAAAACGGGAAATCGGTCAATTGCAGCCTTTTGAGCTGGTCGTTATTCTCATGATTTCCGATCTGGCTGTCGTCCCCAGTGAGAATGTGGGCATTCCACTCCTCAGCGGCATCATTCCGATCTTAGTCCTTCTCTCGGCAAGTATGACCTTGGCCTGGATTTCATTAAAAAGCGAAAGAGCTAGAGATATTATCTGCGGCAAACCTAGTATTCTCATTGAACGTGGAAAAATCCTTGAAGACGAATTGAAAAAGAATTGTTATAACCTTACTGACCTACTCGAAGAACTCCGCCTTAAAAACGTCCCCAACATTGCTGATGTGGAATATGCCATACTGGAAAACAATGGCCAAGTGAGTGTCATTCCCAAATCTCAGAAAAGGCCAGCCATTCCTGAAGACTTTCAGATCACGCCCCCATTCGAAGGGTTACCATTAGCTCTTATCTTGGACGGAAAACTCAATCAAAGGAACTTAGACAAAAGCAATAAAGACTTAGACTGGTTAAGAAGCGAACTCCAAAAACAAACGATTTTGAGAATCGAGGATGTCCTCTTAGCAAGCATTGACTCTTCTGGTAAGCTCTTCGCACAAGCTAAGCTGCGTGGTTCTAAAAACAATCACAGATAGAGAGGTGAACCCCGTGCGCACGCTCTTGCCGATTATAGTAATTACTCTATTGTTATTGGGTGGCTCATATACTTCACATCGCTTTATTCAAACCACGACCCAGATGATTGGGGATCAGCTTGATACGGTCGAAGGATCCCTTGCGCAGCAAAAATGGGAGGCAGCTAAAAATGAATTGACCACTGCTGAACAAAGTTGGGAAAAGAGTGACATCTGGTGGACTGTTCTCCTTGATCATCAAGAAATTGAAGCCATTGACCTTAGCCTGAAGCGGTTAGAAAAAAACATTGAAGCACAGGACTTTTCACATTCCATCGGAGAAGTATCGACTTTAAAACTCCGATTTAAAAGCATTTACGAATCTGTGAAGTTGACTGTGAAGAACATTTTCTGAGAAACTAAAGAAAAGATACGCTGAGACGTTGCCCCAGCGTACCTAAGTTTTCTTATTGGTGCGGGAAACAGGACTTGAACCTGCACGGTTTACCCGCTGGAACCTAAATCCAGTGCGTCTGCCAGTTCCGCCATTCCCGCAAATTGGAGTACTTGCTCCAGAAGAAATAATACCATAGTTCTAGTAATATGACAAGTGTTTGATATATTTACCAGCAATCTGGCATTGTTAGCCTACACTCTGCATTAGCCAAAAATATTCAAAGATTAAGATAAACAAATTGATGCCCACCAAAACCATTAAATTCCTTAACCAATTTACTGGGTATCTCCAATAATAAAACAGCATATTGAAGACTACTAAGAAAGCCGAACAGATACCCCAGCGCACGTAAAGTCCCGAGTCTTGTGAGATCAAATGTATAAACCATACAATGGGGATAAACAAAAATACGCCCATAAAGGTAATCATGGTGTACCCGATCATACGACGGAGATCGTCCGGATTCGGCTTAAGCTTGGACTCAGGTTTTGGTTTGTCCATTTGTCGTTTTCACCGTCTTTCTCGGTCCTCATCTAACCACTTTAGATTTAGTATACCACGTTTTATCACGAACGTGGAGAATCCAAGGCCCACTCACCTTAGTTTTACTAATCCTCATGGCAACGGGGGATGTAAGTCCTCTCTAGTTAGAAAACCCCTGTTCACGATAAAACGACTGTCTCTAGCACAGAAACAAAGCGACTCATCAATCGAGCCGCTTTGTTAATAATTATTATCTTGTGATTATAAATAACCCTTTTATTAATCCCGTTTGTCTGATTTAGCCTTTTTATCCCCGCCGTTATCCCGACTCTTTTCTTTGCTTGGTTCATCCCGTTTGGTTTGCTTCTTGTTATCTCGTACAGACGATTGATTACTCGTTGTTGATGCCTTCTCAAGTTGTGCTGGAGCGACGGTCACAGAAGTTGGCTGTCTGTTAGAAGGTTCTTGAGAAACTGGGGCAGTCTCCTCTAAAGTTATATTGTCTGTATCGTTATCCTCTGCATCATTATCCTCATCGTCTGACTGTTCAACCTCTTCTAGTTGAATAGTTCCATTTTCTTTGAGAGATTTCTTAAAATCTTTCAATACAATTTTAGCTTGCTTTTCCAAGGATTTATCCTTGGTTGCTGGCATTACTGTTGTTACCGATTCCGTCGCTGGAGCTGTCGTTGCTGGGACCGTTTCTGAAATTGTTTCTTCAGAAGGGATCGTTAGGGCGACTTTGGCCTCTTGCTTCTCTATCTTTTTGACAGCCTTCTCCATGGAGCGTACAACATTAAGTGCTAATTTTTGAGCGGCCTGCGGGGGAAGCTTTTCTAATAAATTGCTTAAAACATTAATATTGTTAGAATTAACATTTGTAAGGGCGATGTTGAGTTTTATAGCTTTTTCAGAGTCTGGATCTTCGACTTGCTCTAGGAATTCCTGGGCCTTGGTGATCTTATCGCTGTATTCGATTAATGCGATCTCTGCAGCTTCTATCTTCCCTTCTGACATTAGTTTCTGAGCTCTTGCCAACTTTGCGAGTGCTTGCCTTTCACTTAACTCACTCTTGCGCACCGGGTCAAAGGTCAGAGCGAGTTGGAGTTTTCCAATCAAATTAGTAAACCAGTTAGAAGGAGCCACTTCAGTGCCATCGGCATCGGTAACTTGCGTATCGTCTGTGGTTGTGTCGTCTGTCGTTGCATCATCTGTAGTAGTGTCATCCGTGGTTGCGTCTGTAGTAGTGTCATCCGTGGTTATACCGTCTGTCGTTGTATCATCTGTCGTTGAGCCGTCTGCTGTTGCATCGTCTGCTGTCGTGTCTGTAGTAGCAACGTCAGTGGTTGTCGTCTCCGAAGTTGTCGTGTTTGAGATAGCAACGTCAGTCGTTGTTGTCTCGGAAGTTGTTGTTGTCGTCGTCAATGGATTGTCCGTTTCAGCCAATACCATGGATGTACCAAACGGGAGTGTTAGTAATGCTACTGTCACGGCAACTGCGAGTTGTTTTTTCATCTTTTTCATTTTCTGTCCTCTTTTCTTTTGTTGTACTGGTCTAATAAGTATTGCGACCTTAATTTCTTGTTTTATGGCTTTTATGCTTGTTATGCTTAACCCTTACATAATTATTTACGAACCTAAGGCTCTATTTAGGGGGGTGAAGAAATAAGTAGGCCGAAAATCGAATTAAATTTTCGGCCTACTTATTTCTTTGTAACCTTATATAAAGCACATCGAACAAAAGAAAGACAGACTCCATGACTCATACAGGAAATTAATGAGGATACCCTGATGAAATAATTTCGAAAGTTTGGCTGAGAAAGAGCCTTCATATCTTTTCGACAGAAAAATACATCAAGGTTTATAATGATATCGGTTTAATGAACAGAAAACACCGAGAATAAATTCTCGGTGTTACTTTTGTTTTATGGGGTGGGTGATGGGGCTTGAACCCACGAATGCCGGAACCACAACCCGGTGCGTTAACCACTTCGCCACACCCACCATAAGAGTGTAATTATTGGTGCGCCTGGAGAGATTCGAACCCCCGACAACCTGCTTAGAAGGCAGATGCTCTATCCAACTGAGCTACAGGCGCATCTTAATGGGCCAACTCAAACTCCCAGGTCTACAACTTCAGCTTAACAAGCCAATCGCTTGCCAAACGGGACAATAAACCTCCGACTAAACTGCAAATTCGAACTTCGTGCCTCGAACTTCGAACCTCGATAATATGGTCGGGGCAGAGGGATTCGAACCCCCGGCCTCCTGCTCCCAAGGCAGGCGCGCTACCAAGCTGCGCTATACCCCGATTTGGTGACTTGATCAGTATAGCTCATCTTGAGCAATTCGTCAAGAACCGGAACGAACTTTTTCGATTATTTTTTTATATCTTTTTTTCTTAGATTTTTTCAGATTTCTAGCTACTAATATTTCCCCTAAGTGTTTGGAGTATCGGAATCACTTTGCGAAATGCCTGAGCTCTGTGGCTCAATTTGTTTTTCTCAGTCAACGTCAATTCTGCCATCGTTCGCGCATACTCAGGAACATAAAAGAGAGGGTCATAGCCAAATCCATCCGTACCGCGACGTTGTCTCAAAATTTGACCTTCAACACTACCCTCAGTAAGAAATTCTTCCCCTTCAGGGGTCACTACCACTAATGCACAGCGAAAACGGGCCGTCCGTTTGTCATCACTGGTGGACTCTAACTGTTGTAAAAGTTTGTCATTGTTACGTTCATCGTCTTTTGGCTCACCGGCATAACGCGCAGAATAGACTCCTGGCGCACCATTTAAAGCGTCAACTTCTAAACCAGAATCGTCCGCTAGGGCAATCAGTCCTGTTTTCTGAGCGGCAACTCTAGCTTTTAGGGCGGCATTGTCTGCAAAGGTCACCCCATTTTCCTCTACGTCTTCCCAGTCTGCAAGATCTCGTAAAGAAAGGACTTCGATCGTTTCATCCACCAGCAGTTCTTGAAGTTCTCTGATTTTCCCCTGGTTTTGAGTGGCAAGTATAATCTTCATGAGCTCGTTTCCACTGCCGACTTCTGAACATCTATCAGAGATCGGATTCCTTTTTCTGCTAGTTGTAAAAAATTATCTAGATCAGCTCGATCAAAGGGAATATCTTCTGCTGTTCCTTGAATTTCCACGAACTTTCCAGAGCCTGTCATGACCACATTCATGTCTACTTCTGCATGGGAATCTTCCTCATAAGCTAAATCCAAAACTGCATGTCCCTGAACCTTTCCCACAGAAACTGCTGCCAGAGAATCTATGATTGGGTTCGTTCTAATAAGCTTTTTTTCCATTAAAAATTGAACTGCATCAACTAAGGCTACGTAAGCACCCGTAATGGCTGCCGTTCGGGTTCCACCATCTGCTTGAAGCACATCACAGTCCAGCCAAATTGTACGTTCACCGAGCTTTTTTAAATCCACGACAGAGCGAAGCGCCCGACCAATTAAGCGTTGAATTTCCATCGTTCGACCAGTAAGTTTACCTTTGCTTGCCTCACGTTGCGTTCGAGTCTGAGTCGCCCGCGGAATCATGGCGTACTCAGCTGTGACCCATCCCTTACCTGATCCTTTTTGAAAGTAAGGCACTTTTTCCTCAACACTGGCTGTGCACAAAACTCGAGTATCTCCGATCTCGATAAGAACTGAACCCTCAGGTATGTTTGTAAACTGTCGTGAAATTTTCACGGTTCGTAATTCATCATAAGCTCGACCATTTGAACGTTGCATATAAATAACCCCTAGCCTTTCTTTGCACGAGTCAATTTCGCTGTTTGTCATTTTTTAGTTTATCAGAATAGAAAGAGAAATGCTAATCCGCTGGCCCGAAGACACTGTCTTCGCACGTATTAACCTTCTTGCAGATGGCCGAGTGTCCCTGAAGCCAAGACTCGAACAGGACGTTCGAGATTAGAGCGCCGCCATGACGATAAGCGGACGAGCTTATCGCCACACTGCAACTCATTACGCATACTCCTGCAGTGTGGATTGGCAAGGCGCCGTGATGGCAAGAAGGGACCCGGCTTGTGCGGCAGCTAAATATTGCGATTATACCCTCCGAACAAATCAACCGCTCGGGTAGGCGACGTTTCTTCTCCCACAATACCAGCAATAGTATAGAGCTGCGCGATCGGATCAAATCTGAATTCCTTCAGCAAGTGAAACCCTTTAATCTCACTGGATCGCCGAATATGAATTCGAGGACCCGTGCACGGATAAAGTATTTCTCCTACTCGAATATGACCGTCATTGGCAAAAGAAATGGGCAGATCCGCTTTGATTAAGTCCAACACACGTTGCTCTACCAAATCTAAATCAATATCTGGTTTTTCCGGCAATTCTAACACAAAGCCATGTTTGATGTCACTGTGTACTTCGGGTTTTTCCAATCCCATTTCTTCCAAGATCATCGAGGTAATGTCCTCAGCACTATGGGCCATGCGCCGATACTTGATTGAATCGAAGACAATCGATGCTATACTGTGAGGTTCTGGTCCGAACACCGTCGGCCGAGTTACAATCACTTCTTCTCCTACCCCTATCAATACTTCGGCATTAATCCCGAGCTGAGTATAGACAAGGTCGAAGTGTTCAACCACGACGCGATGCCCAGTAGAAATGGCTTTCTGAATGGCTTCAGCAATTTTCCAAGGTTGGGTAAACGCAGACTCGAAGCGAACATCTAAATGGTAGGTATGATAGCGAAAATGTCCACGGTCAGCATCCTCCATTAAGGGTAACGGTCGAATGTTAATACCGTCGTCATCATTGGTAAGTTCAAGGCCAGGAAACATTCCCCGGATCAGCAATGATTTGCCGGCACCTGCATCTCCCACAAACCCAATCAGCTTATCCTCTGGGCTTAAATATCGCTGTTGGATATTGGTTCCCAAAAAAAGAAGCCGCTTCTTTCCACGCGGAGCAAAATAAACCGCCTGCATCAAATGTTCGTGCACAAACATGGCCAAACGATAGTCCTCCATTTCATTTCCTGGCTTTTGGCTTAAATCTATTATCTCACAGGATCGCTTACAATAATACCCAAACTTCATATTATCCGAAGCGTTTTATGACGAAAAGGATGGTGAAAATTGAGAGAAGAATTAGGGGTTGATGAACTAAATAGATAGCCAAGGAATTTCGGCTCAACCAGCGAATCCGTTCAGATTTTAGCTGGAACGAAAATCTCGGGACTGATCTATGCTTATAAAAATGCCGGTAAGCCAAAATACCTAAGAGTGTCATCCCTATGTACGGAAAAAGAGGATAATAATCCATGGATCCGAAGCCTTTATTCATAAGACCGAAGGGAAGAAAGAGACTCGTCTCTAATAGCTGTTCCTTAACCCAAAAGCCGAGCAGGGCGGAAAAGGCCGAGAGAACCAAGAGTATCGGCGATGACAACTTAGATAAGAACGGGGATAAGATCATCGTCACCCCTAAAAAGTGTAAAATACCGAAGCGGACATACTGATCTTTCATGACTAAATAGGTCACGATCGTGATTCCCATTCCATACAACAAAACCTTGAAGCCACGTTTGACTGGGGATCTGCTAAACCCACTCGCAAGCCCTGCTATAAAGATAAAGAGCAGAGCGGAGGTTTTTCCGATCCAAAACCAAAATGGATCCTGATAATTAAGATTGATCCCGGCAAACTCCTTCAAGTCATAGACAAGATGAAACAAGACCATCAGCACAATCGCCAGCGCCCTAAGTAATTCGATCTCCCCATGACGCTGGTCAGAAATTCTCTCATTTGAATTCAAATTCAAATCCATTTTCATCTCCATTTCCGATTTTTCCGCCTCATTCTTCTTGCTTCTTTTTTCACTCTACCTTTTCTGTTCCTGTTTCCTTCTTTTAATTTATTGATTGATAATTTGCTGCACAAAGCACTATTACTAAAAGAGCACATCAAAGGGATTTGTCTATAACCTATAATAAGAGAAATCAATTTCCATTCAACCAACCGTGAGACTCCCACTCGATGCTCAGCTTTAGTTAAACGAGTTCACTTGTGCTAACTCGCCGACTTACTGATACCCCATCACCAAACGGCAAGACCGTGGTGGAGAAATCCGAATTCTGGCAAAGATCCTGAAGAAACTGACGCAAACCACCTACCATTCGGTCATATTTGGGCACAAAATCACTTCCCGGCACTACCCAACCCCGAAATAGCACGTTATCTACGACAAGCAAGCCCTCTGGAGCAATTAAAGGGTAAATATGACTCAAATACTCCAAATACTCTCCTTTAGCAGCGTCAATAAAGACAAAATCAAATTTAGAATCCAAGGTCGGCAGTATTTTTCGTGCATCTCCCTCTAAAGTTGTAATGCGCTCTTGCAGTCCCGCCCGTTCAAAGTATTTAATTGAGCGTCTCAGACGATCCTTGTTCAGATCGATTGTAGTGACATGCCCGCCAGTCCTTTCTGCGGCTCTCGCTAACCAAATCGTAGAATATCCAATCGCTGTCCCTATTTCCAATATTGACTGGGCCTTAGTCATATGTACTAATAAATTGAGGAAATTTCCAACTGTCGGCATCACCACTGGGATCGTTTCCTTTAGGGCCTGCTCTTCCATCTCCTGCAGTAATGGGTCCCGTTCACCCAATAAGGTTTCCAGATACCGCTCCATTTCAAAAGGGTAAAACAACTCAATCTCCCTTTCTGCTCTATCGATCGAATTAGCTGCTTATTTTCTTCCACTTTACCACAAATGATTTTGGAACGCACACAAAACAAAAGTATGCACCTTAAGTGATATTGCTTAATCGCCAAACCAAACAATCCACAGAAAGAAGCATACTTTTTTGATTTTATGACCGAGGAGCAGATACTATTGCTTGTCGATGTGCCAGCCGTCGTAATCCGAATCAAGTCAGGAACCGTCCCCGACTTACACGACTTGTATAGACGGTGCACATGAAATGTGCCGTCTCCCAAACCGTTCATTCTTTCGTTTTTTCGTTTTTTCGTTTTTTTCCGTTCTTCCGTTCCCCGACCCAAGCCCGGGACACAGTGTGACACGAGCGCGACGTCTTTACGAAAGCAGAATAGCAAACTTCCGTTCAAGCGACCGACCCCAGACACGGGGCAGTGCACAAGGTCCCTTCTCGCCATCCTTGGCTACAGGGACACTCGGCCATCCTTGGCCAGCGGATGTGCACTGCCGCCAACCGAGCCAAGGTCCCTTCTCGCCGTCCTGCAAGAAGGCTAATCCGTGCGAAGACAGTGTCTTCGGGCTACAGGGACACTTGTCCAATCCACACTGCAGGAGTATGCGTAATGAGTTGCAGTGTGGCGATAAGCTCGTCCGCTTATCGTCATGGACGGCGGATGGCGAGTTTGCACGATAGTCTCCAGTGGAGAGTATCGCCGAAGCCGCTGATCCCAAAAGGAACACTTCGCGGCGTAGGATAGATTATCGCCGTAGGCGGGTTCTTTCATACATACTATCGCCGAAGGATGTACCCCGCTCCCCATAGTAAGAGCTTAAACGGTTAGTTTGCTCTGCGTCGTAAGCACCGAGCGCTGTGTCACACAAGTCCTCTATAGGACCCTTCTTGCTAACTCCACTAAAGACCCGTCCACCATCGTGCCTGCCCCACGCTGAATCAAATTAAGAGCTTCACCTGAACCCATCGCTAGCCGATAGGGTCGATTTTCCGTGAGGGCTGCATAGATATCAGCAATCGCCATCAGCCGGGCTCCCACATCGATATCCTTCTCTGCCAGCGCGAAAGGATAACCTTTGCCATCGAGTCGCTCGTGGTGATGCGACGCCCATTCCACTATCCGAGTTGGGAAGCCCGCCTCCGTCAACAAACGGTGTGTATAATAAGTATGAGTTCGGATTACTTCAATCTCAAAAGAATCAAGTGCGCCTGGTTTATCGAGAATCTTCTTCGGTATTGCGAGCTTTCCTAGGTCATGAAGCAAACCAGCTATGTAGATTTCATGAAGCTGTTCCTTTTCCCAACCAAATCCTCTAGCCAATTGCTTCACAGTTTCCGCTACTGATCGGGAATGACGAGCCGTAAACTTACTTTTTTGGTCGATCAGATCAGCAAACGTGTCCGCTAAGTCGTCAGTAAATCCAAGTTCTAATTCCCGCGTCGCCGGAAGTTGCCACTGACCGAATAAGAGCCCTAAAGCAATCTGGAGTAGATCATCTTGTTCAATGTCTAGCCAAAACGCCTCTTTTCGTGCAACCTCTTCAAATGCAGCGGCTACCTCGGGATAAAACAACGACCCAGTCTCCATGGAGACCCATTCTAGGATCTCCTCCCGCTCTCGACGCTTAGATAGTCTCCGCTTTAATCGAAGATCAATCTGATCCGCTAAAGACAAAATTCGAGCCATCAACGGGACTTCTTCGGGTGATACACGCAAGGCACTGAACTCAGGATTTGGAGTCTCATGGTGGTATTTGATCGCTGGTACAAGAATCTCTCCCGATGGAAAGCGCTCTACCATTGCCGCTCCCATAAGGCAATGTTCTTGTAAGATACGAGAATCCCCATTATAGTCTCGGAAGCAACCGAGAGCGCCAATATCGTGTACTAACCCAGCTACCGTAACATGGACCAATGCTTTTTTACTAAGTTTAAGGCTCCTGCCCAAGCGCATCGCAATATAGGCAACACGTTCTCCGTGCCGTCGCCCTAAGGCAAACTGTAAACCGCTTTCGATTTCTTCGTCCACCAAACCGAGATCAAGCGCACGGGAGAAGCTCCACATCCGACGGATGTAAAAGGCATCTTCAGTCATAATACGCTCCTTTAATTTTAGATACTCCTTAAATCTCTCTATGCTTTGTTTGTTCCAAGTTTACCAGTTTATTCTTAAGTGCAATTCATATTTGCCCCGATTACGTCATCCATAGACGGTGCACATGCAATGTGCCGTCAGCCCAAGCCCTTCGTTCTTTCGTTCTTATTCCCTCGTTCTTCGTCCATCCGTTCCGCTGCCCAAGCCTGGAACGCAGTATGACACGAGCGCGACGTCTTTACGTAAGCAGACTAGCAAACTTCCGTTCAAGCGACCGACCCCAGACACGGGGCAGTGCACACATGCAAGTCAAGAACCATCCCCAACTTGCACGACTATCGACTTCCATAGACGGTGCACATAAAATGTGCCGTCTCCCAAGCCTTTCGTTCTTCGTTCCGCGTTTTTTATTCTTCGTTCTTCCGTTCTTCGTTCTTCCGTTCCTCGTCCTTCCGTTCCTCGACCCTAAGCCCGGGACGCAGTATGACACGAGCGCGACGTCTTTACGTAAGCAGACTAGCAAACTTCCGTTCAAGCGACCGACCCCAGATACGGGGCAGTGCACAAGGATGTGCACTGCCGCCAACCGAGCCAAGGATGGCGAGTTTGGCGGGGACCCCGCTCTACATAGTAGGAGCTCGAACGGTTAGTTTGCTCTGCGTCGTAAGACCGAGCGCTGTGTCATACAAGTCTCTCTTAATTTCGTAACCCCATTTGCGCTAAAGAGGTTGCTGAGTTGGCTACATCCTCAGATGCCGCTCCAATCTGACTTGCGGTCAAGGATAAGGCATCGATCTGTTGGGCGATTCCTTGAACTTGCTTGATACTCGCATCAATCGCGGACATGATTTCTCCAAAGCGGCTGACTACTTCCCCGGCCTCCGCTGCAGCGCCGTGCATGGCCTCTGTTGTTTGAGCAATCGATTGGTTCACCGCGACGGTATTCTGTTTTGTAATTGTAATCAGAGCGCTGATCTCTTTGACGGACTGTTCGGAATGGTTAGCGAGCTTCTTGACTTCCTCTGCGACAACTCCAAAGCCTCGACCGCTGTCTCCAGCTCGTGCCGCTTCAATAGCAGCATTTAACGCTAAGAGATTGGTTTGAGAAGCGATTTCCTTGATCACATCGGTGACAGACGCAATGCGCGCAGAGCTTTTATCAAGTTCGGTCATTTTGCCCTGCATCTCAGACGTCATGGTTGCTAAACGCAAAATTGTATCTGATATCATTTGAATCTTCCGAACACCTTCTTGCGCCAAAGTATCCACTTGCTGAGAGAATTCGGCTGCTTCAGAGGCATTACCTGAAATCTGTGCAGTCGCCTCATTCATCTCCGCCGCAGAAGCTGCCGTTTCCTCAGAAGTTGCTGCTAGCGCTTGACTAGCTTCGCTCACACTTCGTTGCAAACTATCTATTTCGCTTAGGGCGTTCTCTAATTCGGCCTTCTTGTCTATTTCAATCATATAGGACTGGATATAGCTTGCCATAACAACTTGCTGATCGAAATTCAAGATTTTCTGAATAGCTGAACTGGCATAGATAGCTAGGTCAACTTTTTTACGATAGTGTTTGAAAATTCTTGGCACAATCTCGTCATTAAGAAACTGATTGGCACTCAAATAGTAAAACGGTGGTAGATTAATCCGATTATGTACCTCTCCGATGGTGATGCGCCACTGCATGAATTCCTCATTGATCTTATCCGGGAAGAGTGACAGTAAATATTTCTTCATGGTAATTTTCAAATTCTCCACTGAGGAAAATCGGTCAATAATAGCCTTAAGATCTGGGAAAGTCGTCACATGGGCATAGAAGTTCCGGATTATTTCATCTGAATCGCGCTCAATAATAAATCTAATCTCTTTAAGTACGGCCAATTGCTCCGTATCCATCCTCAATAATCGAACAGACTCGTCTAAGCTAAACTGATGTAATCGACTCAAAACACTCATCCTCTCTCAGCAAATCTAACTCTAAACAACTATCTTAATTTGCAAGTTCCTGATCTTTATCTGAGACATAGTCTTTGCCCTCCAGCAGAATCCCTAAAGCAGTCAGCACCACATTGACTGTACAATAGGAATCGTGCTCATCCGTTGCACAATTATCACAAATGCTTTGTACCTCGAAGTAAGCTTCTTGAAGTTCCATGCTTTTATATCGTTCTGATATAAGCGGTACACTCCGGAACATATCGAGAATATCCTCCGGAATTTTATCTGTAAATTTCTCGCCCGTCTGCGCAGACAAACTGAGAAATTCCTTGGCCATGAACAATTGACACAGGGCAGAACATTTACACCCCTGTGCACAAGCTTTATCCATTTTTGAGAATGCCTTATAGGCACTAAGTTTACTGAATCCTTGTGCTGCCATTTCTCTACCTCTTTCTAACGGTTTTTAATATAGGTTCTATTTATCTATCGGATAAACTTCTCTTTCTACTTAGCGGAAGTATTGTCCAAGAGTTCCTCTACAGCCTGCTTGAAACGCTCAAATCCTGTTTTTTCTATGACATGATAAAGTCGGGCCCTCGTGCCTAGGTCTTCTCCTAATTCCTCCGCACTTGCTACATAGGTCTCTAGAATCCGCTTCACAACAGGAACTACTTGATCTCTGGGGATCCCCTTACGCACTAATGCTCCATGTTTTGGATTCATTCCCGACTCTGTCCCACCTATCCAAAGGGAATATTTACCACGTGGTTCTGCCATTAGTCCAAGATCATGGCACTGTACACCCGTACAATTGCGCGGACAACCTGAAATTCCGATTTTAAAATCCCACGGCAGTATTGTAGCGTAAAAAGCTTCATCGATTATTTTGGCCAGTTCTAAAGTATCTCCACGAGAGTTGGGGGAAAATCCCTTCCCTGGGCAGGCTGCGATATTTCGAACACTTTTGTGTAAGTTTGCCACACGGAGTCCGACCGTTTGAAGTTGATCCAAGGCGGCCTCGACTTTCTCTTTAGGGATAAGCAGTAGAGATGTCATGCGACGGGTGTTCTTCAGGACCCCATCCTCGCCAATAATCTGAGCAAGAACACTCACCTGTTTACCCGTCAAAATTCCGCCAGGGGAGTTTACGATTATTGCTACCATTCCATTGGCTTGTTCTGCAATGCCCCAATGGATCCCGCTCTCACATTCTACAGCTTCACCCGTCCATTGAAAGTTAAGATCTCGCTGAAGTTCAGTCATGATACTTCTCCCCCCACTATTTGAAAACTTTCTTAATATGATATTTCTCTATATATCGTGGGAATCCTGCAAAACTATCGAATATCTGATATTAAACTCATATAAGCACTAAAGAGAGCCATTATTCTGCTCTCTTTAGTGCTTATCCATATAGCTAAACTATTGAATATTCTGTCAATCCATACTTACCCGGCGCGTCGACGGGCAACCCGCTGAGGTGACGAAACTGATCGAGGCTCGGCTGATGTTTCTAATCGTTCCACCGACCCATCCGACAAGACTTCATATATGTTTACCACTCCGTCTCCCTTTGTCCACTCATGACAACATTCTCTGCAATAATAACGTTCACGGCCAATACGGCCGACCTCACGCGCTTTACATAATGGGCAATTCATGATTTAGCCAACTCCTATCAGAGATCCAACATTATTTTTATTATACAGTAAAAACAAGGAGTCTTCCTTAAGAATTTGTGAAACTTTTGTGTTCTTTCTCTTAGAAAAGATTTTTTTGCACTATCAGAAAGTACAAACTTGCGTTATATACTTTCTAAGCATAAGTGCAACTAAGGCGGCCGCCTCGCCAAGGCTTGGCGCCAGCCAAGTTTTCTTACGAAAATGAATCTACGCGCTGTCATTTCAAACTGTTATTTCAGTGAACATTAAAACCCTCAAAACCCTCTAAATCTTTGTTTCCAAATCACCTACCCCTAAAAAGACAATAACATGCCCGAGAACACTGTTATAGCTACGCACGGAGGTTATGATGCTTTAACTATTTGGTATCCTTTTGATTCTAGTGCCTTAATCAAACGTTGTTCTTTCTTCTTCTCCTGATTTTCGATAAACTGTGTACCAAGTTCTTGATATGGGGTTTTAGTTTGTAAAATTTGATAGGCTATTCTAAGAATTAAGTGAGCTACAGCTACTATGGCTTTGTTTTTGCCTAAACGTTTTACCAAACGCCAATAGGTTGCTGATAATCGTGTATTTCTTGTAACAGATGCAGCC
>NZ_JUEE01000086.1:0-12659 GCF_000802135.1 Desulfosporosinus sp. BICA1-9 | reverse complement strand
ATGACAGATCAACGGGCTGATTGGGATAGAGTGGCAGAGCTGTTACCTGATCCTCAACAAGAATTAGACTTAACCTTGTTGAGGAAACTACCGGAATTAATGAGGGAAAACGACTTTGAAATTACTGTCGTGACTTACAGAGGAAAAGTGATTTCAGTCGAAGCAGGAGACACAACAACCGTAGGGTATGGTTGTGCGATAGACATTGGAACCACAACGGTAATATGCAGTTTGCATGATCTATTTGATGGACAAGAAATCACAGCTGCATCAGCGTTCAACCCACAGAGAACCTATGGAGCCGATGTGATTTCTCGTATCGACTTTTCTCTAACGGGCGGTAACTTGGAAAAATTACAAAACTTAATTATCGATCAAGTTAATACCTTAATCGATGAAGTAATATCAAAAGCAGGAATAAATAGGGCGGATATTTATTTGCTTAGTGTGGTTGGAAATACAACTATGCAGCACTTGTTGCTTGGACTTCCTGCCAAGTATATTGCCGCACCGCCCTTCGTGGGAACTCTCTATACAGGACTTAGTTTTGATTCCACAGATTTAGGTATCAAAATCAATGACAGAGGCCAAACAGTCTTTTTACCCCATGTGGCAGGGTATGTAGGAGCAGATATTGTGGCAGGAGTACTGGCTACGGGTGCTTATAAGTATGATGCTCCATGCGTCTTGATTGATGTTGGAACCAATGCCGAAATTGTCTTAGCGGCTCAAGGCTCTTTATATGCGTGTTCAGCTGCGGCAGGACCAGCTTTTGAAGGTGCCAACATTTGCTGCGGCATGCGTGCGGAAACGGGAGCAATCGATCGGGTTTGGCTGGAAGACGGGAAGTTGCACTATCATGTTATCGGACAGGTTCCAGCATTGGGCTTATGCGGGTCGGGTTTAGTGGATGTCATTGCCGAGCTGCTAAGTATTGGAATTATCGATTGTAGCGGACGTCTATTAACCCGTAAGGAAGCAATCCCGATCGTGGGGGATACTTTGGCGGAAAGTTTGCGAGAAAATGACGATGGTGACGAATTTGTCATAGTTGAAAATAGTGAATTTCAAAAGGTAAGTCTCACACAAAGGGATATTCGCCAAGTCCAGTTAGCTAAAGGTGCCATACTGGCCGGAATTCGAATTATGATCAAGGAAATGGGCATAAAGATGGAAGATGTTGAGCTGTTTAACTTAGCAGGTTCCTTTGGCAATGTACTTAATAAAAAGAATGCTCAAGTAGTGGGTCTAATCCCGGCCACTATATCTCTGAGCAAAGTAGAATATGCAGGTAATACAGCACATGTCGGGGCACAAATTAATCTATTGCGTGCAGATACCGAAGAGATTGTGAATTCCGTAGTTAAAAATATTAAATATATTGAGCTTTCGGATCGAAGTGATTTTACGGAAGAGTTTACTAATGCCATGTTTTTCGGTGAATGTGAAGGATAGAGGTAAAAATGAAAGGAGGTGAAGGCTCTCACCTAACGAGAATAGAATACCCGATTGCGAGAAAGGCAGTTTATCTTAAAATTTCAAAATTGTGTCTTGACAAGCGGGGACATTTCAAATCCCATCCACCGCGGAATAATTCCCAAGGAGATTTATTACGTATTATTAAGGTGAAGGAGGCGCACTGATGAATTCATTCGGAGCATGGATTGTAGGATTGTGGTTAACCTATACGGCTGTCCTTATTGTACTAAGCAGATATGCCAAAAAGAAAGCCGAATCTGGTGAGGGTGGGGATAGTTTTTGGGTTGGAGGCCGCAGCTTTAAACCTTGGATGGTTTTCGTATGTATTACGGGCTTGTTTTCGGGTTCTTCATTTATTGTTGTTTTAGAATTGTCATATAAAGTGGGTATTTCAGCCGCTTGGTATGGCGCGGCTGAAATGGTTCATGTCTTAATCATTGCTCTGTTATTAATTGCCAATCTCCGTAGACTAAAAATGGTGACTGTTTCTGGATTAATAGGGGATAAATTCGGGCGACTGGCACTGGGCATAAGCGGTGCGATTACGGCCTTTACCTTTCCCATGTGGTCAATAGCAACCGCCCTTGCTTTTGCTTCTGCTCTTCACGTATTTACCCCTTTATCGCTTCCCTTTTCCATTGCGATTACAGGGATAACGTTGCTGATTTTTCTTCAAGCAGGTGGGATGTGGTCAATTGTTCTTACTCAAACAGCAAATAGTTTTGCGTTTGCAGCAATGTTTATCGTTGGGGGTATTGCCTTCTTTATAGAACCTGGTTTCGACGGATTAGCCGTGTTAGCAACCGCCAAACCTGCCATGTTTTCCCCAACAAATGTAGGTTTGCAAGTGATCATTGCTTGGTTTGCTACATTTTTGATCAATGTGTTTGTAGCCCAAGCAGCATTTCAGATGGCCTTATCCTGTCGTACTCCTGAGGAAGGTAGAAAAGGCTTATTAATGGCCTTTGGAGCAAATATTTTCTTCATTGCGTTCGGTGTATTGTTTGGTTTGTCAGCTGCTGCAGTTGTGCCAGGCGGAGCTCGTGGCATGATTGCCATACCGCAATATCTGGCTCAAGTATTACCAGCTCCATTGGTAGGCGTGTTCTTCCTTGGAATTTGGGCTGCAGCGTTGGGGTGGGGTGCGCCTTGCCAATTCTCCGGTGCGACAAGCCTTGGGCGTGACGTAATGGGTGCCATTAACCCGTCCTTAAGTGATGAACGCAAAGTTCTTTACACAAAGTATGCATTGGTTGCGCTAACCTTAGAAATGATTTTATTAGGTCTAATGCGTAGCGAAAACGCTTCCTGGTGGAATATTTTAGCATGGACGTTACGGAACGGATCGACGTTCGCTCCAGTTGTTGTGGCTTTGGCTTGGCCTCTGGCTACACGTCGTGGAGCAATAGCTGCTCTGTTCGGAGGATTTATTTCTGGATTATCATGGTATGCCCTAGGTGGTTGGGATCCAGTCAACTTTTTCTTTAATATTCATCCTGTGTTTATCGGTATGACCTTTAATATCTTATTGATGGTGGTAGTTTCAATGGTGGACAATGCCGGACAGTGGAAAATTAAATTTGATCAGTCATCCGGCAGAAAGATTTTAGGGCTTGTCTCTACGGCAGCCATGTTTTTACTGGGCTTTATAGCATTAACCCAATTTAGCTGGCTCTTCCAGAAAGGGTTGATCGGATTAAACCTCTTCCTCATTGTAGCTGCCATTTTTGTAATTGTAATGATCTATGTAGTACCTATAAAATCGGGTGTTACATCGATCGGAAAAGAAGTTGCTTAAATCTTACAACGTTGAATATGACCTTTAGGTTTAAGCCGTATAAGCTGGTAATGCTTCAAACGTTGCCAGCTTCTGTACATAACAAGTAAAGAGAGGAACTATAGTGGAGAATAGAGCTATAGATAAGTATGAGAGACATATACGGTACACGAAAGAGACTTTAAAAATCTGGGAAGGCAAGATTGATTGGCGTTTATAGTATTTGATTAGCCTGGCGCCTTTGTTAAGACAGTTAACAGTGGAAGACCTGGGAATAGCCATCGCAAATAGAGGAAAATTTTTAATTATATGATAAAATGTATAAGAGGTTTAAGTGTTGATTGAAAGGAATTTAGAATGAGCAGCGTTTTTGGTCTAATGGTACTAGTATTAGTTGCATCAACCCTGCAAGCAGGAACCGGTTTCGGATTTTCAATAATGGCAACGCCGTTTCTACTTTTACTTTTTGAACCACATGATGCAATTCAGTTAAATATCATACTTTCTCTTGTAATATCTGTCATTATGACATATAAACTACGTAGTGAGGTCAATAAAGAGAGCCTGATACGATTAATTAAGGGTAGTTTAATTGGAATTTTCCCAGGAATGTTACTTTTTATCTTTCTGGATGTCCGACCATTAAAGATTTTAGTAAGTATACTAATCCTAGCCTCAATCGCTTTATTAATAGTTAAAATTAATGTGAAACAAACCAACACCAATGAGTTAATAACAGGGGCCTTAGCTGGGTTGCTTACTACAAGCTTAGGTATGCCTGGGCCACCCTTGCTGATATATTTTGCCGGGGCAAAGGTTGATAAATCTACTCTTCGTGGTACTGCTTTAGCCTATTTCGTGTTTGTTTTGCCGATCAGTCTTTTACTCCAATTCTCAATGTATAGCATTTCCAAGGGCGTTTGGATATCAACTTTATGGACTTTGCCCTTTGCTATAATGGGAATTTATTTAGGACAATGGGTATTTACACGATTAAAGCAGCAACTCTTTGAAAAGATAATTTACGCATTGTTATTTTTCATGGGTATTTACTTATTACTTACTACATTATAAAATATTTTATAATAGTTGACAAACACTATAAATACGCGTATTATAAATCATAATTTAATAGCTACAAAAACCGTTGATGTGGAGATAAAAACAGTTCGTGCACTTTCAGAGAGCCGGAGTTGGTGTGAACCCGGCAGAACGCAGATTGTTAAATGGACCACGGAGGGCGCGATCAAAGGCTTCGGCCGAGTATTTCGCGACGAGAAGGCATACGTCAGTTGCCAGGAATATGTTAGTATTCTATAAGCGTGCGGATTTTTCCGCAAAGCAAGGTGGCACCGCGGGTATTTGAATTTTTCGAACCCGTCCTTGACTGTATAGTCATGGGCGGGTTTTTTGCGCACTAATTCAGAACGTATAACTTACGTCACATACTTTCTGGAGGTCCCTTCTCACCATCCATGGCTATAGGGACACTCGGCCATCCATGGCCAGCGCTTGGCGCCAGCCAAGTTTTCTTTACACAAAGGAGGGTAATTATAATGTACAGACCAAGCCTAAATGAAGCTAAGGAAATTGCCGCGGAATATAAGATGATTCCAGTTAGCCGTGAGATATATTCTGATGTCAGGACTCCGATCGAAGTGTTGAAGATCCTCAAAAACGTCAGCCGTCATTGCTTTTTGTTGGAAAGTTTGGAGAGTCCCGAAAAGTGGGGACGATATACATTTTTGGGTTTTGACCCGAAATTGGAGCTAGCTTGTACAAACGGAGTGCTCAAGATTAATTCGGATACAGAAACTACCGTAAATACAAAACATCCCCGTGAATATATCCAACAGATCCTAGACGAAAACAAAAGTCCTCGGTTCGATTACCTGCCGCCCTTCACCGGCGGTCTGGTGGGTTACTTCTCGTATGATTACATCAAGTACAATGAGCCGTCGCTAGAACTTGACGCTGAGGACCAGGAAGGTTTTAAGGACGTAGACCTAATGCTGTTTGACAAAGTGATCGCCTTTGACCATTTGAAACAGAAAATCATTTTTATTGCTAATGTAAAAACCTCAGAGCTAGCCTCAGGCCATAACAAGGCAGTCCTGGAAATTGAAAGAATGGTAAAGCTCATTAAACAAGGTGTTTATCAAGACACACAACCCGCTAGAATAACCTCAGAATTCCGGCCTTTATTTAAGGAGCATGAGTACTGCGCTATGGTGAACAAGGCGAAGCATTATATTCGTGAAGGGGATATATTCCAGGTAGTGCTGTCCAACCGCTTTGAAGCGGATTTTGAAGGAAGTCTCCTTGATGCCTATCGTGTTTTGAGAACCTTGAACCCGTCGCCCTACATGTTTTATATTTCCAGTGATGATCTTGAAATCGCCGGTGCTTCTCCGGAAACCCTGGTAAAACTTCAAAATGGCAAGCTCTCCACCTTCCCATTGGCAGGCACAAAACCAAGAGGGAAGACGGAGGAGGAGGATGCCCAGAATGAAAAGGATTTACTCTCCGACCCTAAAGAATTGGCCGAACACAATATGTTGGTGGATTTGGGTAGAAACGACTTAGGAAGAATTAGCAAATTCGGAACGGTGAAGGTCGAAAACTATTTATCCATCGAGCGTTTCTCTCACGTAATGCACATCGGATCCACGGTTCGGGGAGAGATACGGGACGATAAAAACGCCTTAGATGCCTTAGATGCGGTGCTTCCTGCAGGAACTCTCTCCGGCGCACCCAAAATCCGAGCCTGTGAGATCATCAACGAACTTGAAAACAATAAGCGTGGGATTTACGGTGGCGCCATCGGGTACATTGATTTTACGGGTAATCTGGATACCTGCATCGCAATCCGCATCGCCTTTAAGAAAAACGGCAAGGTTTTCGTTCGCTCCGGCGCCGGTATCGTTGCCGACAGCGTGCCGGAAAACGAGTATCAGGAATGTATCAACAAAGCCCAAGCGGTAATGAACGCCCTCAAACTCTCTGAGGAGGAGATCGACTGATGATTCTCTTAATCGATAATTACGATAGTTTTTCCTATAACCTATATCAACTGATCGGCTCCATCAATCCTGATATTAGGGTCATCCGCAACGATGAGCTGACTATTCCAGAAATAGAGGCTTTGGCTCCTGATGCGATTATCCTCTCCCCAGGGCCTGGTAGACCGGCTGATGCAGGAGTATGTGTCGAGAGTGCCAGACATTTCGCAGGTATAATTCCCATATTTGGGGTCTGTCTGGGGCATCAGTCCATTTGCGAGGGGTTTGGGGCCACAGTGTCCTATGCCAAAGAGTTAATGCATGGAAAGCAATCTCAAATAAAAATTAACACCGACTATTCACTATTTGCCGGATTGCCCGAAACGATCCACGGTGCACGGTATCATTCACTAGCCGCACTCGAAGGCACCATGCCTACTGAACTCAAGGTTATCGCCCGCACGGACGACGGGGAGATCATGGGCGTCAAACACCGAGATTATGAAGTGTATGGAGTACAATTTCATCCGGAGTCGATCCTAACACCCCAGGGCAGAATCATCATGGAGAATTTTTTAGGAGGGGATACGCATGATTGTTGAAGCAATACACAAGGTCATAAAAGGAGAGGACCTAGATTTTGAGGCTGCAAAAGCGGTTATGAGTGAAATGATGGACGGGACCGCTACCCATGGCCAAATGGGCGCTTTTCTCACGGCACTGCGAATGAAGGGTGAGAGCATCGATGAAATCACTGGCAGCGCTATGGCAATGCGCGAAAAGGCTATACCCCTCAATCAGGAGGTTCATGATGTCATGGATATTGTGGGCACCGGTGGGGACGAGGTGGGAACCTTTAACATCTCGACCACGACTGCCTTTGTCGTCGCGGCTTGCGGTGTTCCAGTAGCCAAGCATGGCAACCGCAGTGTATCCAGTAAAAGCGGCGCGGCGGATGTTTTGGAAAAGTTGGGAATAAATATAGCGATTACTGCTGAGCACAGTCGGAAAATATTAAAGGAAATCAATCTTTGCTTTATGTTTGCTCAAACCTATCACAGCTCGATGAAGCACTGTGCTCCCGTAAGACGAGAACTTGGTGTCCGTACAATCTTTAATATCTTGGGACCCCTGGCTAATCCCGCTGGGGCTAATATGCAGTTGATGGGCGTCTATGACGAAAACCTTGTCGAGCCTTTGGCCCAGGTGCTCTCCAATCTGGGTGTTAAGCGTGGCATGGTGGTCCATGGTTGCGATGGTTTGGACGAGGCAACTCTCACAACTAGGACAAAGGTCTGCGAAATAGAAAAGGGTATCTTAAAAAGCTATTACCTCGACCCAGAGGAGTTGGGTTTGAAAATGTGTACTTTGCCTGAGCTGATCGGTGGCGACGCAGAGGAGAACGCCAAAATCACCCGCAGCATTTTAAACGGCACTGAGCAGGGTGCTAAGCGCGATATTGTCGTTCTCAACTCAGCACTATGTCTGTATCTGGCCGGTAAGACAGCGACTATCAAAAGTGCAATCCCTCTGGCAATGGACCTGATCAACAGCGGCGCGGCTGTCGATAAACTTGAAGAATTTGTGAGACTTTCCAACGAGGTGAGTGCATGATCCTAGAGAAAATAGCAACCCGAACCGTTGAGCGGGTTGCCGAAATGAAACAACGAACACCATTAGAGCACGTCATCAGAGAGGCAAAAGCGTTAACCCCAAATAACGGCTTAGACATTAATACCGTTTTTCCTTTTGAAAAGGCCTTAAGAGCAGAGGGCTTATCCTTCATCTGTGAGCTAAAAAAGGCTTCACCCTCGCAAGGAATCATTGCTCAGGATTTTCCTTATCTGCAGATTGCTAAAGATTACGAAGCGGCAGGAGCTGCGGCAATTTCAGTTCTCACTGAGCCCTATTGGTTTCATGGACATGACCAGTACCTCACAGAGATTCACCAGCAGGTCGGCCTTCCTCTGCTCCGTAAGGATTTTATCGTGGATGGCTACCAAATTTATGAGTCAAAGATCCTTGGCGCCTCGGCAATTCTACTGATTTGTGCCCTGCTGAACACCGAGACATTGAAAGACTATCTGGATATTGCTCACGGCTTGGGCTTGTCCGCCCTGGTGGAAGCGCATACGGAGGAAGAGGTTAGATCAGCTCTGGCTGCGGGAGCCAGAGTGATAGGGGTCAATAACCGTAACCTGAAGACCTTCGAGGTAGACATCACCACCAGTATAAGGCTTCGCGCCTTGGTGCCAGAGGACATCCTCTTCATCTCAGAAAGTGGCATTAAATCCCCCGAGGATGTGGCAAGGCTTAAAGCGAACAAGACCGATGCTGTACTAATCGGAGAAAGCTTAATGCGCAGCGAGAATAAAAAAGAACAGCTTGCCATTCTGAGAGGAGAACGTGAAATCGTAAGTGAACATGGCACCATGAGAGGTGATTGTGTTTGAGGAAGATAAAAATTTGCGGATTGTTCCGAGAGTGCGATATCGATTACGTTAATGAGGCTTTGCCAGACTTTATCGGCTTTGTCTTCGCTAAAAGTCGTCGTCAGGTTAGCGGCGTTTGGGCAGAAGCCATGCGTCCTAAACTCAAGCCAGAGATCATACCAGTTGGGGTATTTGTCAATGAGTCGTTATCGAAGGTAGCCCAACTCTTAAATGATAACATCATCGAGATCGCCCAACTTCATGGGGAAGAGAATGAAAATTATATCCAAGAATTAAAAGCGCTGACCAACAAGCCCATCATCAAGGCAGTTCGTGTGTTATCCCAACAGGATATAGAGGGTGCGCAGGATACCGTTGCCGACTATCTGCTACTGGATAATGGAGCCGGTGGAACGGGTGAGAGTTTTGACTGGAGTCTAGTCAGTCAAGAGAAGAATCAAAATCAAAACCAAAACCAGAAGCAGAAACCTTTTTTTCTGGCTGGTGGCTTGAAGGCAGGCAATATCAAACAGGCAATAGCGGCTACAAGTCCTTACTCTGTCGATTTGAGCAGCGGGGTGGAAACGGCCGGACTGAAAGACCGAGCTAAAATCTTAGAAATAGTAAGGAGAATGCGCAATGGCTAAAGGCAGATACGGAATTCATGGGGGCCAATACATTCCAGAGACCCTGATGAATGCAATCCTAAATCTAGAGAAATCCTACGAGGACTTCAAAAATGATCCAGAGTTCAACGCAGAACTGAATAAGTTGCTGAGTGACTATGCGGGCAGACCGTCTTTGCTCTACTATGCGGAGAAAATGACCAACGATTTAGGGGGCGCTAAAATCTACTTGAAGCGTGAGGACCTCAACCATACCGGCTCACACAAAATCAATAACGTGCTGGGACAGGTGCTGATGGCCAAGAAAATGGGCAAGACACGCGTCATTGCTGAAACCGGTGCTGGTCAGCATGGTGTTGCTACTGCAACGGCGGCGGCACTGCTCGGTTTAGACTGTGAGATTTTTATGGGCAAGGAAGATACAGACAGACAAGCACTTAACGTCTACCGCATGCAGCTATTAGGCGCCAAAGTTCATCCGGTTACGAGTGGCACCATGACGCTAAAGGATGCAGTGAACGAAACAATGCGGGAATGGACGGCCCGTGTGCATGACACCCATTATGTTTTAGGTTCTGTGATGGGGCCCCACCCGTTTCCGATGATGGTCCGTGATTTTCAGAGTGTGATTAGTTTAGAAGCGAGAGAGCAAATCCTGAAAGTCGAGGGCAAACTTCCTGATGCCGTGGTTGCCTGTGTCGGGGGTGGCAGTAACGCGATAGGAATGTTCTATCACTTCATCGGAGATGAAAGCGTAAAATTAATTGGCTGCGAGGCAGCGGGACACGGTCTTCATACCGAGAAGCATGCTGCAACCATTGCTAAGGGAAGACCAGGCGTATTCCATGGCATGAAGTCTTATTTCTGTCAGGACGACTTTGGGCAGATTGCTCCGGTGTATTCGATTTCGGCCGGTCTTGACTATCCAGGAATCGGACCAGAACATGCTAATCTTTACGACACAGGCAGAGCAGAGTATGTGCCTGTAAGCGATGACGAATCAGTCGAAGCCTTCGAATACTTGGCACGAACAGAGGGGATAATTTGCGCCATTGAGAGCGCCCATGCTATTGCTCATGTACAGAAAATTGCCGGGACCATGAGCAAGGACCAAATCATGATCGTGTGTCTGTCAGGCCGCGGGGATAAGGACGTTGCCGCCATCGCGCGCTATAAGGGGGTATGTATCGATGAGTAAAATTGCACAGGCTTTTAAAAACGGCAAGGCGTTTATCGGATTTGTGACGGGTGGAGATCCTTCCATGGCCAAGAGCGAGGAGTTTATTCTAGAAATGGTTCGGGGTGGCGCAGATTTGGTAGAAATCGGCATTCCGTTCTCAGATCCGATGGCCGAGGGTTTGGTCATTCAAGAGGCGAATATCCGCGCCCTGTCTGCAGGGGCAACCGTAGATAAGATTTTTGACCTGGTAGCTTCTGTACGCCAAAAGACAGACGTGCCACTCGTTTTTATGACCTACCTAAACCCCGTGTTTAACTACGGGTACCCCCGCTTTTTCGCCCGCTGTGCGGAGCTGGGGGTTGATGGCATCGTCATCCCTGATTTGCCTTACGAAGAGAAAAGTGAACTGGCTGACGTTGCCGCAGGGTTTGGAGTCGATGTTATATCCTTGATTGCTCCCACCTCGGAACAGCGCATTGAACAGATTGCTAAGGAGGCAACTGGCTTTATCTATGTAGTCTCCTCGATGGGTGTCACGGGGATGAGAAATGAGATTAAAACTGATCTGCCAGCAATATTAGAGGTTGTCAGGGGCGCGAGTTCAATTCCCACGGCCGTGGGCTTCGGAATTAACACACCTCTTCAGGCCGAAGAGATCGCTAAAATTGCGGACGGAGTGATTGTTGGGAGTGCAATTGTCAAAATTATCGAGAAGCACGGCGAAAACGCTGGTTCTTACATTTTCGACTATGTCCGAAGTATGAAAAACGCTGTGAGGGACCAGGATTGAATTTAGACTTATGGGATCACGGCTTCGGCGATACTCTACTCACTGTTCAGGGAACTAATTGCAGAAGGAGTGAAGGCATATGGTATTTGTACTAAAACCAAACGTAACGAAGGAGCAGATTAATGCCTTCATTTATAAATTTGAAGCAGAGGGCTTTTCCACAATCCTGAGCACCGGGACAGAACACACCGTGGTCTGTCTGATCGGTAACACAGCGAAGGTGGATGTAGACCATATTGCTCATACCAACGACATCGTTGAATATGGCAAACGCGTAACCGAGCCCTATAAGGCGGTTAACAGAATCGTACACCCTGAAAATACCACTGTGAAGGTGGGCAATGTCAGCATTGGCGAGGGATACTTTACGGTCATCGCTGGCCCCTGCTCGGTGGAGAGTGAGGAGCAAATCCTGGAGATTGCCAAATCCGTGCAACGCAGCGGTGCAAGCATCATGCGCGGCGGCGTATTCAAACCGCGCACCTCGCCCTACGCCTTTCAGGGCTTGCAAGAAGAAGGCTTGAAAATGCTTGTGGCGGCAAAAAAGGCGACTGGGCTTCCCATTATCACAGAAATCATGAATCAAACCCAGATCCCTTTGCTGGACGAAGTGGATATTATCCAGATCGGGGCTAGGAATATGCAGAACTTTGACTTGCTTAAAGAAGTGGGCAAATGTAGAAAGCCGATCCTCCTGAAACGAGGCCTAGCCAATACCATCGAAGAGCTGCTAATGAGTGCAGAGTATATTATGTCCGAGGGCAATGAACAAGTCATTCTTTGTGAACGGGGTATACGCACCTTTGAGACGATGACAAGAAATACCTTGGATTTATCCGCAATTCCCCTGCTCAAACAGAAGTCACACCTTCCGGTGATCGTGGATCCCAGTCATGCGGCAGGAATACGCAGCCTCGTTGCGCCGCTTGCCAAAGCAGCCATGGCTGTAGGGGCAGATGGGTTAATGATTGAAGCCCATAATGACCCTTCTAGGGCACTGTGCGACGGCGCCCAGTCTTTGGATTTAAAGCAGTTTGAAGAAATAATGGTCGATTTAAGGAAGAGAGCCCTATTCGAAGGTAAAAAGATGTCATGAGCGCCATGGGACTCTCAGTATCAATTTTTATATTCAATAGATAGCGAATTTCTTCCAGCTTGTGTTTGACCGACAAATTGACGGTAACCCATCTCGGGGCAGCTACTCCGGACTTCGGATCAGGAAACAAATGATCGATCGACAATCTCAGAGGACTATCTATTTAACATATTTTGTTCCGAATCACTGTAAAAATTATAGGGAGGGTTTCGTCAGATACCCTCCCTATGAGATAATATTCTATTCGGCGGAACTCGTTGGGGCGCGAAGGTCCCTT
>NZ_JUEE01000085.1:0-24242 GCF_000802135.1 Desulfosporosinus sp. BICA1-9 | reverse complement strand
ATTTCTAAAAAGTCACCTTTTTTCGTGAAGATGACAGTAACCTTTGACGAAGTCCGCATAACGATCCCTTTGGTTTTCTCCATTTTTGCTTACACCTTCTCTCCCGGTTCTTCTGGAAGCTGCATAAATATTTTTAGCGGATAAAAATCTGGTTCGGATAAGATGAGTGCCAGGGCGATAAGATATTTTCGCCCCTTTTCTAGGACTTTGCGTTTTATGCCGGTCAGTAACTCTAGTTCTTTGATGGGTAAAAGTCTATGTTTTTGAAGATGCGCCATAAGTCTAGGGTTATGGCTTAAAACTAAGGCCGCCCTTGTGAGAGTTTGCTTACTGTCACTATGTTTCGGGGAGACTTTTATTAAATCATCTAACGTTACGTTATAGTCACAGAGCACACGAACGTAGTTTTCAACGACTTGCGTAAAGACCTCTTGGTTCTCGTTTTCTTGATAATGTTCTAGGGAAGTATCAAGATCGTAGCGGCTCAGCTCTTCATCTTCTAGGTTCATGGGCGAGAGGGAAAGATGTTGATGCTTGCCTTCTTTGCGAAAATAGTCTACTAATCTTCGGCGGATCACCATTTGAACAAAACTGTGAAAAGAAGCTCCTCCATGAGGGTCGAAGCTGTCAATCGCTTCATTAAAAGCTAAAAGAGCAATGCTGAGCTCATCGTCATTATCCCAGGTTAAATACCTACTGCAGATTTTGGAGCTTACCCTAGCTATAAATGCTTTATGAGATCTTATAAGTTCCTCTCGTACGAGAGGATCACCGCTCTTGGCTGATATTAAGGTTTCTCTCAGAACTTGTTCTTGCACCTTAATCACTCCACTTAATAGTAGTTCGTAAAACTAAAACAGTTTCGAGGGGTAGAAAAAAACATTCTATTCCCATTATGGGTGTAGAATGTTACAGGATTGTCACAGTTTTGTTATTTTTACGTTACATAAAGTTAGAGGAACAGACAAGTCAGTATTAGATTAGTGCAGGGTGGAATGGGAATTATGGGAAAAGCATTCTTATTGATCACGGAAACGGAGTTATGACACGTTATGCCCATTCCTCGAAACTTCTTGTTTCTGCCGGACAGACGGCTTCTCAGGGTCAAACGATTGGATTGGTGGGTTCAACCGGGCGTTCTAGCGGGCCGCACGTCCATTTTGAGGTTATTGTCAAAGGGGACACAACCAATCCTTTGGATTATTTGCGTTAATATAACTGACTTACAAAATGGACCTTCCCGCTACAAGGAATAAATTTACGCTAGTTATTTTAGCGATTGTTCTGATTTCGATGATTCCTGCACTTTACGGCTTTCTTCAGCAGAGAACGCAGATTGGCAATCCGAAGGAGTGACAAGCTTAAAATCAAACGAGAAGACCAAGCATTTCGCTCGTCTTCTCGTTTGATTTTTTATCATGAATCCCTTCTATCCTCCTCTGTGTGCTCACCCGTACTCTGCGGCCAATTGGATTGGGGCTGAGTATTTAATCCATCTTCTTTCTCTGTGGGATGATTTTGATCTTGATCTGTTTCCCCGTTATAGGGAGGGTTCGTAGGTTGTGGTGGTGTGGTACTTTCCGTTGTGCTGTGGTCAGGGGATATTTGGTCGGAACTCGGTTTTGTCGAATCATGGGATGTTTCTTGTGGAGGTTGATTTACTGGAGAATGGCTGGATTCACTGGGTTCGCTCCAATTACTAGAGGTGCTGCCAGCGGATGATTGGCTCTGGTTCTTGGAACGGTCCGTATTACTATGGTTCTCTGTAGTCTTTGATTCCATATTTGAAGGTTGGTTGTGTTCTGAACCCCTTTGTACATTTGGTTCTGGCTTGGTAGCTTCGAGGTTACCTTTCCAGTTTTGTGCTCTTACCTCCAAACTTTCTTCAGGGAAAAGGCTGGCTACACTAACATTCGCATCCACCAGAGCTTTTTGCACATCATTGCGGAGGGTATCGGGTTGAACAGCGATACCTTTCTCTTCACATCGATCATAAATTAAATAACTGTTAACCGTCATTCCTTGTTGCTGGGCTTCCTGTTGGATTTTCTGGGTCGTTTGACCGACAACCACACTTCCTGACAGGTTCCTGCGGATCATTTCATCACGGATTGAGTTTCGGAGTATTTCGGAATCAATCAATTGATTTCCCCACCTATTGACCGGTACCACGTTGGCTAAAATTAGGTTTTGAGTCTCATTTAACATTCCTTTATTGTTGGCATTTTCCACGATTAAATCAACGGCTTGATATACATTCAACCCTTTGAAGGACATTCCTTCCACTATACTTGAACCTCCATTGACATCGCGCACTTTGATAACCTTGCCTTGGTTGTTAACAAGCAACTCGATACCTTTGTTGATATCCAGCGCAACGGATGCAACCGCCATATTCGGAATGAATAAGAGGAACGAAGTGATGCTCAATACAATTAATAAAACTGCTGCTGCAGTCGAATATTTAAGCCAGGAATTATGGAATGATGGTATCCGTTGAGGTTTTATAATCACCTCAATCGTTTGGCCTACTTTTGGCGGCTCTTTAGGAGTAGCGATTTCCAAAAAGTCACCTTTCTCTGTGAAGATGACAGTAAGCTTTGGTGAGGTTCGCATCACGATGCCTTTGGTTTTCTCCATACTTCTTCACCTACTTTCCCAGTTCTACTGGAATCTGCATGAAAGTTTTTAGCGGATAAAATGCCGGCTCAGATAAGATGAGAGCCAGAGCAATAAGATATTTTCGTCCCTTTTCTAGGGCTTTGCGTTTTACGCCGGTCAATATCTCCAGCTCTTTAATGGGTAAAAGTCTATGTTTTTGAAGATGCGCCATAAGTTCTGAGTTATGGCTTAAAACTAAGGCCGCCCTTGTGAGAGTTTGCTTACTGTCACTATGTTTCGGGGAGACTTTTACCAAATCATCTAACGTCACTTTATAGTCACATAGCACGCGGACGTAGCTTTCAACAACTTCCGCAAAGACCTCTTGGTTCTCGTTTTCTTGATATTGCTCTTGGGATGTATCAAGATCGTAGCGGCTCAGGTCTTCATCCTCTAGGTTCATGGGTGAGAGGGAAAGATGTTGATGTTTGCCTTCTTTGCGAAAATAGTCCACTAATCTTCGGCGGATCACCATTTGAACAAAACTGTGAAAAGAAGCACCTCCTTGAGGATCGAAGTTGTCAATCGCTTCATTAAAAGCTAAAAGAGCAATGCTGAGCTCATCGTCATTATCCCAGGTTAAATACCTGCCGCAGACTTTGGAACTTACCTTGGCTATAAATGCTTTATGAGATCGTATAAGTTCCTCTCGTAAGAGAGGATCACCGCTCTTGGCTGATATTAAGGTATCTCTCAAAACCTGTTCTTGCACCTTAATCCCTCCACTTAATAGTTTTTCGTAAATCTGAAGCAGTTTTTGGGGGTAGAAAAAAACATTCTATTCCCATTATGGGGATAGAATGTTACAGGATTGTCACATTAATGTCTCATTTTTGTTGCATAAATAACTAATAATTCCAGATCAACGGACACTTTAACAAATCTGGTCATGAATAAAAAAACAGAGTGAAACTTGCTCTTTAAATATTTTTAAACTACCCCTGAAAATGAACAAATAGTTACGAATAACTTGCTGAAGACAGAGGGGTGGTCATTAGGAAAAAATTAAAGCTAGGTTAAAAAAACAAGTGCCATTGTAGTTGATTTATGGATTATTGTAATTAGATTGAGGAAGGATGATTTTGATGAAAAACATAAAAAATACCCTAATGGTAAGTACATTGTCTCTTAGCCTGGTAATCGGAGCGGTTGCAGCAGTTAGTGCTGCTACATCAGCAACGTCTGTGGACCCTAGCACTACTGCAACTGTAACAACAAGTACCCCAGTAACCGACCCAGCAGCAACAACCCCAACAACAACTGTCACGCCAGCAACCGACCCAGCAGCTGTCACGCCAGCAACTGACCCGGCAACAACTGTCACGCCAGCAACTGACCCGGCAGCAACTGTCACCCCAGCACCTGTCACAACAGGACAACACCAACAAACGCATAACACAAATCACCCAGCAGCAGCTGTCACCCCAGCAACAACCCCAGCAGCTGTCACCCCAGCAACCGCCCCGGCAGCAACTGTCACGCCTGCACCTGTCACAACAAGACAACACCAACAAACGCATAACAATCAAAACGAGACCCATAATACTAATATGTCTGAGAATCATAGGTCTGGTAGCCAATCTGGTCATGAATGATAAAATCTACTGATTAATCTCAAAACGCATAAACCAAACGAGAAGACTATGCATTTCGCCCGTCTTCTCGTTTGGTTTTTTATCACGAATCCCTACCAATCCCTCTCTGTGTGCTCATCCGAACTTTGCGGCCAATTGGACTGTAGCTTTAGTATCTAATAATTCATTCATAAGATATTTTCCACTAGGACTAACATTGATGCGAGTGGATTGTGGTACAGTCCGATGAATCCAAACTATCAGCCTAAATACTATTGGTATAATCGTCCTCATAACGATGGCTGGAATAATGCATATAGGGATTGGTGGTGTTGGTAAATTGGTAAGCAACACGTCTGATCGAGACGCCTGCAGACTTGAGTATTACTACGTCGTTACAGAATGGTCGAGTTACTCGCCGGTTATGATCCCCAAAAAGGTTATCGATAAAGAGGTACCGGCGAATGTTGAATAAGTCTACTCTTTCATACGCATCAGTCGCATACTATTAAATATAACAATCAAAGCTGCTCCAGTATCGCTCAATACAGCCATCCATAAACTAAGCCAGCCTGGGAAGATGAGCATTAAAGCGACAGCCTTTACAATAATGGAGAACCAAATATTTTGTTTAATAATTCTTAGAGCCTGTCGACTTAGCTTGATGGTGTGAGGAAGCTTTTCCAAATTATCTGCCATGAGAACAATATCTGCAGTTTCCATGGCTGTGTCCGTTCCTGCTCCTCCCATGGCAATTCCTAAATTAGCGGTAGCCAAGGCAGGGGCATCGTTGATGCCATCGCCAACCATTGCCACGACATTATATTCTTGCTGTAGCTTTTTAACAGTATTTAACTTATCTTCAGGCAGCAATTCGGAGAAATATCTATCAATACCTGTTTCTGAGGCCACTTTTCGTGCGGTTCCTTCATTATCTCCGGTTAGCATAACAATCTGCTCAATGCCAACGTCTTTAAGTTTTTTCAGAGCTGTAACTGTTACTTCGCGAACATAATCTGCTACTAGAATTATCCCTAAAAGTTTAGTTTTAGTTCCGACCATGACGATGGTATTTCCTTCATTTTGGGAAGTCTCAATACAGTCTTGTACTTCACGCTCAATGGATAGTCCCAGTTCGCGGAATAAACGCGGTTTACCCACAAAATATTCTGTTCCCTCTATGGAAGCTTGTGCTCCTTTACCTACGATTGCCTTGAAGGAGTCTGCCTTTTGGCTAGAAATGTTATTAGCTTTGGCATAGTCCATAATAGCTAACGCAATCGGGTGTTGAGAGTGTTCCTCAATGGTTCTGGCAACACTTATAATCTCTTGCTCAGAACCTTTAAACGTAATGATTTTGGAGACTTTTGGTTTGCCGGCGGTGAGAGTCCCTGTTTTGTCAAAAGCAATCGCCTTGATAGTGCCGGCAACCTCTAAGAAAGTTCCCCCTTTAATCAAGACTCCATTTTTTGCTGCATTGCCGATTGCCGATACAATTGCCACAGGAGTAGAAATAACCAAGGCACAAGGGCAAGCGATAACAAGTAACTCTAAGCCTCTATAAAACCAATCACTCCATGTCCCTAATCCTAACAAAGGTGGAACGACAATTGTCAGCATTGCCAAAACAAATACAATAGGCGTGTAAATCTTGGCAAAACGGTCAACTATGGCTTGTGTTTCAGCCTTTTTCCCTTGTGCCTCTTCAACCAAGTGAATGATTTTGGCGATTGTCGTATCTTCAATCAATTTAGTAACCTTTACTTCAAGAGAACCGTTCTCGTTGATTGTTCCGGCATACACTGTGTCACCTTCACTTTTATCTACAGGAACGGACTCACCAGTAATCGTAGCCTGATTAATACTTGAGGTTCCAGAGACAATTTCCCCATCTAGGGGGATTTTTTCACCAGGCTTAATAACTATCGTATCGCCTATAGAGATATCGTCAACTGAAGTACGGACTAAATCTTGGTCTATTTTTAACCAGGCTTCAGGTGGCGTTAAGCTCATTAAATTACGAATCGAGTCTCTTGTTTTAGCAAGCGTTTTTGTTTGCAGGGTAGTGCCCAGCGAAAAGAGCCAAACTACCGTTGCCGCCTCCAACCATTGCCCAATAATTGCCGCACCAAAAGCAGCGGTTGTCATGAGTACGTTCATGTCTAATGATTTACTTTTAACAGCGTAATAGGCACTTCTGGCAGGTTTATAGCCGCCTATTACTATCGATGCTGCATAGAGCAGTATAGAAATTAACTGTGGAACGTGGGTTAAGGCACCAAGATATCCCAAAACTAAGAGAATACCTGAAATTGCGTTTGAAGATAAGCTGAATTTCTTTGTAGCTGGAACCGGAATAATCGTTTTTTCTTTACTTCTCGATACCAGGCTAGCCTTATATCCTGATTTAGACACTGCTTTAATGACTTCTTCTATAGTCATATCATGGACAATGTGCATCTTACCAGTTGAAAAATTAACACTTACTTCTCTTACCGACGGTAAGGTTCTGAGATGTTTTTCCAGGGTTTTGGCACAAACTCCGCAATCCATTCCTTCGATATTGAATGTTTGACCCTTTTTCTTAGTTTGTGTAATCGGTGTGACCTTGAATCCGAGTTTCTGAACGTGTTTTTGGATACTTTCCAGGAGTGCCCCATTATCCACCGCAACTTGCATTTTTGAAGTACTATAGTTGACCTTAGCATGATTTACACCAGAAATCTTAATTAAACTTTTCTCAATAGTCTGGGCACAGACCGGACAGTCCATACCTTCAGCTTGAAACTCTAAAATGTGCCCAGAAAGCACCTCATTGTTATCAAGTTCTCTGTCCTCGACACCGCATGAATCATCACTACAACAACCGCTGTTAGGCGATTCAATCATGGTAAGTGGAGTACTTGCTTGTTTCTTCACAGTGGAGACTGGAAATTGTATAAGTTCAGCCTTTTTATCGTGGCTGTCAGATTCTTCAATTGGTTCGCAGCAACTGCAGTTTGAAGTCTTAGGGGCAGTCGTTTCCAATAGTATCGGAAACATATTCTTAGTATCTTGTTCGCAACAAGAACAGTTATTAGCTTCTAAAGAGATATCTTTTTTCGGTTGGTTAAACATTTAATTTCACCCTTTCCACAAAGACATTTTTCATTTTTGTCACAGGCGGCGACTTGCTGTTCCACATCGCCTAAGACAGCATCGAACATATTAAGCAGGCTTCTGACCTGTTCATCACGCAGCGAATAGTAAATGAATTTACCCTCTTGACGTGATGTCACGATGCCGCACCCTTTTAAACAGGCTAAATGTTGTGAAACATTCGATTGGTTTCCGTTAATTTCATCGACAATTTGCAATACCGTTTTTTCTTGGTGTTTTATTGACTCCAATATTTGAAGACGTGTTCGATCTGCAAATCCTTTAACAAATTTAACCTTGATATCCATATAATCCATATCCATTACCCCCTCCTGATATATTAGTGGGCGCTAATATTTATATCGTTATATTAGTCGTTAATAATATGATTGTCAAGTTTTTTTGGTTTCTATGTATAAAAAAGGTGACTATTTAACAAAAATGTTAAGAATCTGTGACGTGGGCGTAAAATAACAACTCTATACTATATCTAAAATTTAAAAAGTTTTTTAACCTACCCTCAAAAAATAGTCTGCCTTAACGAATAACTGGATGAACAACACATTGTTGTAATCAAAGATTTATAATGGAAGGATGATTTTCATGAGAAGCATTAAAAACACATTCATGGTAAGTGCCTTATCACTTGGTTTAATAGTTGGAGCAGTCGGTGTAGCCGGTGCTGCCACCTCCACGGATTATCAGCAAAAGATAGCCGAATGGATTAAAAACGATCCTAATCCAATGGTCATGAACACGAATTCCGGTGTTGCACCGGCTGTTGCACCGACTGTTGCTCCGGCTGCTACTCCAGCTGTTGCTCCGGCCGCTGCTCCGGCTGTTACTCCAGTTGCTGCTCCGGTTGCTACCCCAGCAAGTACCCCTGTAACCGTTCCTGCAAAAACCGTTACCTCTGCACCCGTCACCACAGGGCAACCCAATCAATATTATTACAATGATGGACATTCTAATATGAATCCCCAACAACACCAACAATTGCATAATAGTATGAACGGAAATGGTTATAACACTAATCACAACGAGAACCATAATACTAATATGTCTGAGAATCATATGTCAGGTAGCCAATCTGGTCATGAATGATAAAACTTGCTGATAAGTTAAACTGGGCGCAATGCCCAGTTTTTTTACCTTATATTTGAATTTGTTTTATGAACTTATAATGTTACAAAAATGTTAATCTACCGTGATTTTCCTGTAAAGAAACTTGTTTATACTAGTAAAGACAATGGAAAGGAGGTGCAATGAAATGAAAAGAAGGTTATCAATTATTTTTGCTTCGGTATTTATTCTCGCTTTGGTTGCTGTTCCTACATACGCAGCTATTTCGGATCAACAAAAAGCGGAAATCGATGCACTCAACAAACAAATAACAGAGACTCAGAAGCAGATCGTGGATAAATATGCAGAAGCAGGAGAGATCTCAAAGGCTCAGGCAGATGCCACAAAAGCCAACATCGACGCTACTGCCCAATATCGTCAACAGTTTAGCCAACAACAGGGTCAGATTGCGCCAAATCCAGGGTATGCTCCAGGTTATGGCAACGGTTACGGTTATGGATGTGGTTGGGGCGGAGCTAGTTACTATGGAGGAATGTGGTAAGAACTTCGCTTTAGAAAGATCCATATAGAGAGCGAACACGGAGAACCCATTTAGGGTTTTCCGTGTTTTATGTTATGTGTTTAAAGATTATTTTTCTGATTTCTTACGTATTAGTAGGGTTAACAAACTCTTTAGGCAAGTGTTTGTTATTAAATTGGGCCGATCGCAAGCTGAATTTACGGGTGGAGTAAAAAATAAGCGAGAGTAATTGTTTTGGTAATAGTTGAGCTGATAACTTATAATAGAAATACATAAAATATGCTATTACAAAGGGTTGAATTTATGTTTAGTACAATAATTCTTTTTCTTCTAGCTGGGTTAGCAGAAATCGGTGGGGGATATTTAGTTTGGCTTTGGTTACGTGAGGCCAAGCCAGTATGGTACGGAATTATCGGTGGACTTATTCTTATGCTATACGGGATAATTCCTACCTTTCAAACGTTTCCTAGTTTTGGAAGAGTGTATGCTGCCTACGGTGGTGTATTTGTTATTCTTTCAGTGCTTTGGGGTTGGGGAATAGATCATAAAACACCTGATGTTTACGATTGGATTGGAGCTTTAATCTGTATGATTGGTGTCTCTGTAATGCTCTGGGCACCAAGGCAATAGTAACGAAAATATGCAAGAGGATATGGTCTGAATCGTATCAGTGAAGAAAGAAATAACTTTATGGTCACTTACAAGCAATTGGCCGTCGAGTCCACCTTGAGTAGTATTATTGGAAGGGGGTTTTAATGTGGAAGACAGGTTAAAGATCCTCGTAGTGGATGATGACCCTTTAATTAGGGAATTAATACAGGTTTATTTGGAAGAAGAATTCATCGTTATTCATGCTGAAAATGGTCTTCAGGTAATAGAGAAAGTCCAAACGGATAAACCCTCTTTAGTGTTGTTAGATATAATGCTGCCAGTACTAAATGGTTGGGAAGTTTGCAAGCAGATAAGAACCTTCTGTCAAGTGCCTATTATCATGGTTTCTGCAAAAGGGGAAGAAATTGATAAAATTCTTGGCCTTGAATTAGGAGCGGAAGATTATATAACGAAGCCCTTTAGTCCCAGAGAACTCTTGGCTAGGGTTAAAGCGCAAATTAGAAGAAGCTTAATAGGTAAGGAAGCAAAAAAAGGATTTGCGGAGTCCACCGATACAGGGAATAGTATTTCCGATGATTTTCTTAACTTACCAGGGCTTCAAATTAATTTTAAAAAGTATCAGGTTCTCTTAAACGGGCTGGAGGTTGACTTAACCGCTAAAGAATTTGATTTATTGGCTTTTTTAACCCGAAATAGGGGGCAAGTCTTTACTAGGGAACAATTAGTGAATAAAGTATGGGGTTTTGACTATGTAGGCGATACTAGGGCAGTAGATTCAGCCGTAAAACGGCTGAGGAAAAAAATCAATAATGAAGAAAAAAACCACATTTTCATTCATACAGTGAGGGGAATTGGGTATAGCTTTGAGGTGCCAAATCAATGAAAACCATTTTTACGAGGCTGATTGGCTCCTATATCCTTATCGTCGTAATAAGTTTGGTTGTCATAGGGGTAAGCTTATCGTTTATGTTTAATAACTACCTTTTTGAGCAGAAAGAAAGGGAGCTAACTATTAAAGGGCAGGATATTGCCCAGGTGGTTAAGCCCTTTCTCGTTGAAAAAGTGGACCCCCATGATTTTGTCAATCTGGTTAACCGTTTGGACTTGAACTTGGGGACTGAGGTCTGGGTAGTCGATAAAAAAGGAGCGGTTATAGCTGCCGCCGCAAATCATGACTACTGCGAAGGGAATTATTTAGAGGCTTCAGAACTTAGCAACCTGCAATCAGGCAGTATATCTGTACGTAAAGGGCAATCTCAATATTTTCAGGAACCAGTTATTCGGGTAATAATCCCTATTTTACAAGAGGAAAGGGTAATCGGGGCCATAATTCTTTACTCTCCAATTCAAGGAATTAATAAAGCTTTAGCCAGCCTTTCTCAAATGGTCTTGACAGCGGGGATTATTTCGTTAGCCATTGCTTTTCTAATAGGGGTAATACTATCGAGGCGTCTTTCTAGGCCTATATTGACCATTACCGAAGCTTCAAAATCAATAGCAAAAGGTCAAAAGCAGGTCACTGTTCCGACGGATACGAGAATTGAAGAAATAAACCAGCTAGGAAAAACTTTTAACGATATGTCGAGTAAGGTTGAAGCCAATGAGGAAAGAATGAAAGAATTTGTTGCCAATGTATCTCACGAATTAAGAAGCCCCTTAACCTCGATCAAAGGATTTGTTGAAGCATTAATTGATAACAAGGGCAAAACCCCCGAGGCCCAGCAAAGATTTCTAACGATTATTAATGATGAAACCGATCGGTTAGCTCAGTTGGTTAATAACCTTCTAATTTTGTCCAGATCAGAAGAGGAGATTCCTCTGTACCCTGAGAATATCGAGCTAAAAGAGTTTATTGAAAATGTGTTAACAAGCTTCAATGCGAGGGTTGGAGAAAATTCTATCAGTATTGAAGTCATATCTGAAGAAAAATCTATTTTCTTAAAAATCGATAGAAATTCCTTCAAGCAAATCATAGTAAACTTAGTGGATAATGCTATTAAGTATTCACCACAAGGCGGAAATGTATCGATATTGTTAAAAGAGTGTGCGGAAATGATTAGCATATCAATAAGTGACTCTGGGCTCGGAATTCCTGAAAGAGATCTGCCCCATATTTGGGACAGGTTTTACCGAGTAGATAAGGATCGAAGCCGTGAAACGGGTGGTACAGGTCTAGGATTAGCCATTGTTAAACAGTTAACTGAAAAAAATGGCGGCCAAGTAGAGGTAGAAAGCGTCCTAGGCAAAGGTTCTACTTTTAGCGTAAGATTCTAAAAAATTGATGTAAACTGAAAAGCTAATTAGCTCATAATAAAATCAAACCAGGCAGCAGTTATCTGGTTTTTTCTTTTTGGCTCAGTTATATTTTACTGTTTATTTTCTCCATGACTAATAGGGTTTACCCCCTATTAGTACACTTTTCAACATTCTGCTATTGTCAAATTAGGTAGCAGTAATCGGGTCCCCGATAATCTTTGCCAAATCATCCAATATTGTTTTATTGCTTCCGATATAACCTACAATTATTCTGCCTTGTAGATAAAAGTGAGGCTTATCAATCCAATCAATCATACTGTTGCCAATTTGTCCATCGCTAGTAATTCTTTGTGATTCGGATTTTGCAATGGCGTTATCTGTAAACTCGTAGATAAAAATAAGGTCGCCATTAACCTTGATAGATTTTGCAGTCACACTGAAGAACTTAATCTCATTCTGAGAGGGTTGTAGTTCCTCAAGTGAGTAACCTTTTGCTCTCATGGCAGTGGTAAAAGTATCATAATCGATAGCGTACTGAGCTGTAACCGTATTTCCCTTTGATTCAATTTGTGGACTAACCCCAGAATTAGAGCAACCTGACACAATCAATGCAAGTATAAGCATCACTAAAACGATTCTAAGTTTCTTCATAACACACTCCTTCTAGTTATTTAAGACGAATTAACAAGACATAATCTGACGTTTATGCAACACTAAATTCCGATAATCGTAATGAACGATATGTTTATTTTACGGGAAACAAACAGCATAACCGGCAATACCAATCCATAGCTGAGGAAAATACCAGAAGATTAAAACTTAAAATCCGTAGGGTTACGAGTTTTCATCCAATGTCACCGTTCCTTTGGTCCCATCTACAGTAACCATCTGTCCGGTTTTGATGGAACGGGTGGCTTAGCGAGTGGCCATGACCGCCGGGATGCCATACTCGCGAGCTACAATACTGCTGTGGCTGAGCGGCCCTCCGATATCGGTGACGACTGCGGAAGCCGATGCAAACAATGGAGTCCAGGCCGAGGTGGTCGTTACGGCTACCAATACATCGCCAGGTTTGAGCTTGCTAAAATCTCCTGAACCAAATATAACGTAAGCCGGAGCAGTTACGATACCGCCGCTGGTACCCACACCTTTCGCACCACCGTGCTGCCTTTTTTTCGCCCTCTTCTCCATGAAGTAATTTTGACCAGCGGGTTTTTTCCGTCTTGGAAAGACCTCTTATGACTGCTCGTGGAGAAGGCAAAAGCTATATTTACGCCAACTGTAATCCTAAGTATGCTCAGTATGCACTGACAATTCTAAGGACCTTTTATAATTTCTGTCTGACGGTAAAGACTAAGAATGGTGCAGTTGAAACGCCAGCTCAGCGTCTTGGGATTATCAATAAAGTTTTTACACTGAGAGACATAATATACTTTAAGTAGATTATGCAATGAAATAGGTGAAGCAGTTGAGACATATCAAGTTAATTCTAATTGTGATTATTCTCGTTGTAGCTGTAAGCACTTTGGAACGATTGAATAACTGGCTAGGCTATCTTGCTTTATTCATCGCAATAGTCTTTATCCGCAAACTCGAAGATAAGTGGTTCAAGTAATAATCAATAAAATTACGAGAGGAATTAGCTATGATACTTCTCTACGTTTTTATGCTAATTGTTGGAATAGGGTTCGTTATTTGGGGAGCAAAAATATGGAGAACGAACTCTGTTCGCGAAAATATCTGGGATTCGATCCTTTCACTTATCATAGGAGCATTTGATTCTTCGGTTTTAGGAATGTTATTATTTGGTCTGTTATTGATCTTCCTAAGCCTGATGAAATTGATTTACGGTGTTAACTGGGGAATTGATCAGTAAAGGTTGGGCCTAAAAGGAAGTGGATTTAAATGTATTCTAGAAAGCAGAGCAGGCCTGTCTATGCTTCCCCGAAGGCCTTTTCCTTAATAAGATATTAAAAAACCGAAAGATTAGATAACTCTGATCACCTTAGAAAAGCAGAACACATTAGATCACCTTGACAGAAACCTAAAGAAAAAATGAAGGGTGAGAATGAAAGATGATAGTTTTAAAATGGACTGAGGTTAATAGAAAAGGTCAATTGGTGGGCAAGGAGAAAGAGTTCAAGAACAGGGAGGTACTGCAAAAGTTCATACTAAAGCTCCAGGGAAAGGAAAACTTCATTAGTGTCGATGGGAGTAGTGAGAAAATACCGAGGGAACAGGGTGGAGTAGATTTTATATACTTCAACCACCCCTGTGATTAGCAAAGCCTATGGCCCTTTTTCATGGCATCCATGCCGATAGCAATTATACGAAACTGCTAGGTCATAAATTTTCAAAAGGAGGAGTAATTTTGAGACTGATAATAAATTTGCTAGATACCATCGTACTGGCAATGGTATCTATTTTTGCTTTTAAAGAATCAAAAATTAAAGGTGCGCGGCGTCAATTATTCCTAATATGCTTAGTCCCACTTCCCATAACGGGATTCGTCAAATCAACGCACTTGATTTTTTACTGAACTGAACAAAAGCGCATTGTAAACCAGACGGTTTTTAACATAGGTATGTTAGAAACCGTCTGGTTTTCTGCTAAAATCCTGAGAATTGGTGTGTTGGGACTACTGTTTCATTTGCAAAATGGTGTAATTATAGTTCATTCTCTATTTCGGATTTTCTGCAACCGTTTGTTCAGCCTTTTGGATAATATTTTCCCAAACAAAAATTTTTTTAAAGGTGAGGGAGTATTGTTGTATTTTTCGAAAAAAAGCTCTGGCGAATCAAAAATGCCAACGTCGTCGGTAATTGCAAGGCTTTGGCTGTAGGTATCTTTACCTACAAAGCAAAAGTTATCCGCACGGATGTCTTTTACAGCAATAGCGTAACCGTAGTAGCCGCCATCACGCTTTTGCAGTTTATCTTTAACCGCATTGTAATAGCTCTCATCAGGAATAACACCCTCAAGTGCTATCCAGTTGCTGTTATAGTATACCTCTACCCATGTGTGGCTTACTTTTGCAGGGGCTATCAGGTAGGTTAAGCCCACCAGTGCACCCTTTTGCATGGTTTTATCAATCAAAAAACCATGTATCCTTGTTGGTATGCCAACGCCCCTAAGTAAGGCCATAAGTAAGGTAGACTTGGTGTTGCATTGACCATAGCCCTGCTCTAAAATTTCAGATGCATTAAATTCGTCCTTTGAATTGTAGCCAAAAACAATTTCGTTCTTCACATAGTTATAAATTTGTTTAATTATTTCAAACTCGTCTTTTTCAGCCCATTTTCTCTCGGCAATAAGCTGTTGTATCTTTGGATGATTATAATCTAATAAATGCGTTTCCTTTAAATAGTTTTTCACGCTAACGCCTCCTTTTATTAGATTATAAGTCTTTTAGTATGTGGTTACTTTCAAAAAAACGCTATCTTCGCTCAATTCTCTGGCAGACATCCCCAAGGTCTTTTTACATACCGCCGCAAAGTGTGATGAACTGTCAAAGCCTGCCATGTTTGCGGCCACGGTTATGCTTTTGCCAGAAAATATGTAGAACATCGCTTTTTGTAATTTATGTAACACTATGTACGAACTTAAGCGCATACCTGTTTCCTTTCTAAATAAATGGGATAATCGGCTTTGCGATAAAAACACGCTTTTTGCCATTACTTCAAGATTGTGCTCCGGATTGGTACAGGTTGTAATTTGAGAAAGCAGGCTTGTAATTCTCTCGTCCATAGCGATGTTGACGTCTGAGCTTATCAGCAATACTTGGAGCAGTTGTGTATAAAACTTAAGGTAATTCTCTTTATCCAGAATAGGATAATACCGCCGCAGTAAGCACCGGATTAAGTTTATTGACTCATCATCAATAACATAGTACAACTGACCCCTTAAATACTTCTGGTTCAATTGTTTCTCTATGACAGAGGTGTTATTAATTAATAAGAAAAATTGTGCATCTTGATTACTATAAAAGGTGTGATTTGTATTTGAACTTATAATGATGCCCTTGCAAGCAAACTGTTTTTCAGCAACTGATATATTAAACTCATTGTGAAAGGAAATAGATATTTGAAGCATTAGATGGTTATGAATATCTGCATCAATTTTATCCGTAACTGCAGCAATATGATCATTGCCAGCATAAACATACATCGTCATCAACTCCTTTGTCTATAAGCCTAATATAAATAATCCATATTTCGCCTTAAAATACAAGTGTGTACTAAATTAAATATCTATAAAAATATATCAATCAATTTTCAACATTGACTTAAAGCATAGCCTTCTTTTTAAATGTTACATTTCTGACAGACGTCTGACATACTTCTGACACATGACTAAGGTAAATTTAGTGAGGTAGTTTAAATCTTGGAGGTATGAATATGCGACAATTCAAAGCAAAAAAATGGTTTTTTACTTTTATGATTCTTCTTGGCTTAGTTATTGGTACAAAAACCGCCTATGCTGAAACGGCTAAACTTGAAATTATTAACATGGATATTAATGTGATGCCAGAGTACGATACACCGGATATCTTAGTAATTTATTCCGTTGACTTTAAAAATACGTCAGACCAGCCCTACTCAGGAGAATTTGTCTGGAATCTTCCTAAGGATTCCAAAAAATATACTGTAGCAGATAAGAGTAAGGGAGATAATCATGTCGAACCAACTGTAAAACACAGCGAAAAAAATGACCAAATTGTCTGGAAGTTTCCTACACCATTACAACCTGGTGAAACAAAAGCTGTTCAAATAGAGTATTATTACAACAATTTGCAGGGTAACCCTGATAAAACGTTCGTTTACGAATATATTCCTGAATATCCTGTCGTGCAAGCCGAAGTAACCGTATTCCAGCCCAAAAAAGCCTCGAACATGGTTGTTACCCCTGATTTTGGACAAGCACAGCCTGGTTACGATGGCTTCAGCATTTACAAGAAAGAATTTAAGACGCTAAAACCGGGAGATAATGTACAAATCAAGGCCAGTTACACTAAATCTGATCCCAACCCCTCAGTTGCTCCCCTTAGCGAGCAGCAAGGTCAAAGTGGTCAGCCGACCCAATCAACACAGAGTAAAAGAACTAGCGCTGCTATAGTATTGTTTTTCATAGCGGCTTTTGTCGGAGTCCTAGGGCTAATCATCTATAAAGCTATGAATAGTAAGCATATTCCTATAAACCGAAACAGTGAAGAAGATTATGAAGATGAAGAGTTTATAATAGATAAGGAAATTAGGAAAATGCAAAATTCGAACAAAAAACAACCAAGCCATAGCAAACTTAAGGCTGAAAAAAAGAAATTAAGAGATGCCTTATTAAGTGGAAGGATTAGCGAGGGAACCTATCACCAATTATTAGCTGAACTTAAGGGCGAGGAAGATTCTTAGGGGGAGGGGTAATAATGCACAAGAAGTTAAAGCTTATACTAGCCCTTTCGGTTCTTCTAGGTGCTTTTGGCTATCTAATGATCAGTAGTTTTAACAATGCCAAAACGTATTATATGACCATTAATGAAGTGACGGCTAGCGCAGATAAAGGAAAATTAGGGGAACAAAATCTTAAAGTAAGTGGTAAATTAGTCGGTCAAAGTGTAAAATGGGACCCCTCAAAGGCAGAACTGAAGTTTGAAATTATCTCAGAAGATCAAAAAGAAACTATGCCAGTTTTATATAAAGGAGTTAAGCCTGATAATTTTAATGATGGGATTGATGTCATAGTGGACGGGAAATACACCGTCGAACAAGTTTTTTTGGCAGATAAAGTTATGACCAAATGTCCCTCAAAATATGAAGAACAACAGTAATTAAAAAATCGGGAGGACAAAATTGTGGCCAATATAGGTACTATCGGGTTGTTGATCGCCTTAGGGTTAAGTCTATATTCCCTAGTTGCTTTCTTTTTGTTTAACAGTAATAAAGGACTGAAATATCTCCTCAGCGCTAAAAATGCAGTATATGGAACGGCACTTTTCACGACGATTAGTGTAGTTGCTATGATCTATGCTTTGATAGCCGGCGATTTTTCCATTGAATATGTAACCCAATATACAAGTCAGGATCTGCCTGCTATCTATAAATTATCGGCCCTGTGGGCGGGTAATTCCGGTTCGCTTTTATTCTGGGCATGGATACTCGTTTTATTAGCAGCCATTGTTACAGCATCGAAAGAAAATAAAGAGTTTATACCCTACGCCAGCCCTATTATGATGGTGGTCAGTGTATTCTTTCTGTTTATGATAAATTTTGTTTCCCAGCCTTTTGTACAGGTACTAAACCCACCACTAGATGGGATGGGTATGAACCCCATGCTTCAGAATCCGGGTATGGTGATTCATCCGGTTACGCTATATCTAGGATATGTCGGTTTCACAGTCCCGTTTGCTTTCGCAATGGCCGCCCTCATTATGAAAAATCCCGGTGACCAGTGGATTAAATTGACTAGAAAATGGACCCTTATTTCATGGTTGTTTTTAACACTGGGTAATTTATTTGGAGCCCAATGGGCTTATGTAGAATTAGGCTGGGGTGGGTATTGGGCCTGGGATCCCGTAGAAAATGCGTCGTTAATGCCTTGGCTAACCGGTTCGGCTTTTCTTCATTCGGTTATAGTCCAGGAACGTAAAAATATGCTCAAGATATGGAACATGGTCCTAATTATTATTACCTTCGGCTTAACACTCTTTGGGACGTTCTTAGTACGAAGTGGAGTTGTCGCTTCAGTTCATGCCTTTGGTAATTCCAGCTTGGGAGCTTACTTCCTGATATTCACTTCTTTGATAATTTTAGCGGCCTTATATCTGGTAGCTGACAGAATCAACCTGCTTCGCCAAGGAAATCAGTTTGAATCTTATATCTCGAAGGAAAGCAGCTTCTTATTAAATAATTTACTCCTAGTGGGCTCAGCTTTTAGTATTTTTTGGGGAACCGTTTTCCCTATCGTTTCAGAAGCTGTTGTCGGTGAAAAAATTGCTGTGGGAATCCCCTTCTTTAATCAGGTTAATGCTCCCATTGGTTTAGCATTTACCTTGCTCATGGGAATATGCCCTTTGATTGCTTGGCGGAAGGCCACCTTTGAAAATATAGCTAAAAATTTCATGTGGCCATGGATCATTGCGATAATAGGCCTGTTAATGATCGTTTTTATTGGAGGAATTAGCAAGCCTTATGCTTTAATTGCCTATACCATCTGCATTTTTGTAATTTTTTCTACTCTCCAGGATATTCTCAAAGGTGTTCGGGTAAGAAAAAAATTGACTGGAGAAAATCTCATAGTATCTTTAATTAAGCTTTTAACCAAAAACAGACGGCGCTATGGTGGTTATATGATTCATATGGGAATTGTAATGATGATAATTGGAATCACTGGCTCAAATGTATTTAACACCGAAGCTATTAAAACGTTTAAGCCAGGAGAAACTGCTGTAGTTGAAGGCTATACTATCTCTTTTAAGGGACTCCAGCAAACTACCAGGGATAATATGGAGGTTGTTTACGCAGACTTGAACGTGATCCACAATAATAAATATATGGGGAATTTACAAGTGGAAAAGGTTTTTTACTCAAAATCAGAACAACCCATGACGGAACCAGCGATCATCTCAACGTTCAAGGAAGACTTGTACGTTCTCTTAACAGGATGGGAGGAGGATGGATCAGCAATTTTTAAAATCCATATTAACCCTCAGATAAAATGGTTGTGGACTGGGGGATGGGTTATTGCCATAGGAGTTATATTTGCCCTATGGCCCGGAAAGGGTAGTGGAGTTGGAAGTCGATATATAGGGAGAGGAGAGGTGTCCTATGGCAAGAGGGTTAGTTAGAAGGATAAGTTTGACCTGTTTAGTCCTTGTTAGCTTTCTGCTTCTTAACATTTCTCCTGCTTTGGCAAGTGCTCAAAGTGATATTGAAAACGCTTTAATCTGCCCAGCCTGTTTTGCCGAAGCTATGTCAGTAGCAGCTTGTCAAGATTCTACTGCACAGCAAATAAAAGAAGATATTCGTCAAAAACTGGCCTCAGGGCAAACCAAGGAACAAATTATTAAAACGTATGTGGATCAGTATGGAGATAAAATTTTAACAAGCCCTCCCAAAAAAGGCTTTAATCTAATGGCTTGGGTTATCCCTTTCCTGGGGATTGTGATGGGGGGATCCTTAATATACCTAGCTCTAAGTAGATGGGTCAAAGTTCCAAGCGTAAAAAAAGGTCATGCAAAAATTAAACCAGGGGTACTGGATGAATATTATGATGCTAGAGTAGAAGAGGAGTTTAAAAAGTATTTATAGGAGGGGTTGGATTGGAAGTTGTTATAGGGTTAGTAATGATTGCAGGCGCTTTAGTAATTATCGGATACCCTTTAATACAGAAGGATATTCATAACTTGAAGGTTAAGCCGGCAAAAAATAAACCCCTTGGCTATGAACAACAAAAAGAAATAGTCATGTCATCCATAGGGGAAATCGAATTTGACTTTAATATGAATAAGCTAACTGTCGATGATTATCAGGAGTTGAAAGCTTTATATAAAGAAAAAGCTGTACGGCTTCTCAAAGATAAGGACAAAGTTTCTGGGGTCAACGAAAAGGATCTGGTTAGAAAATTAGAAGAAGAAATCGAAGCTGACTTAAAAAGTCTAAAGGGATCAGATGCCGATGAATTGGGTTAAAAGGCTTCTGGTTTTAGGTGGTCTTACAGTTTTCTCCCTTTTTCCTGCTTTGGGGGTTCAGGCAACCCCCACTCTTAGCTCAGGATACCAGGATAAAGTAGTGTTTCATACGCCGAGCCATATGGCAAAGTGGAATAAAAGCACGTTAAAGGGCCTTGATCCTCACGTCTTGGTTGCTTTTATTGGCTTAATGCTCGTAATTATTCCAGGTACCTTCCTATACAGAGGCCGTAAAAACCAACCCAAGGTTAAAGAAAATGAAGCGAACGTTGATACGGCGAATGAAGGAATCAAAAAGCAAATAATCTTAAACAAAATGCGTCAACTTGAAGAACAATTTTCACAAGGGAAGATTAATCAGGACAAATATACTAAGACATTAACTAGTTACCAGGCTCTTCTTAAGAAAATGGAAGAAGAGAGGGGATGAACCATTGATCGAAGGGATTAATATATCTAAAACCTATGGTAGTAAAAATGTACTCAGGGACATTTCTGTAAGGATTCCTAGGGGTGAGTTCGTAGCAGTTTTAGGACCGAATGGGGCAGGAAAATCGACCCTTTTGAAAATCCTAGCCTTGATTTCCAAACCGGATTCAGGACAAGTTAAAATTGGGGATCAATCAATAGTTAATGCTCCTGGTGAATTAAAACGTAAAATTGGCATTATCTCACACAGCTCTTTCTTATATCCAGAGCTTACAGCCTATGAAAATCTGCAGTTTTACGGACGTTTGTATGATATTGACAATCTGGAAGAGCAAATAATTACGGTTATTAAAAAGGTAGGTCTCATATTAGCCTTAAATGAGCCGGTCTATACCTTTTCACGAGGCATGCTTCAGCGACTATCCATAGCAAGGGCGTTAATTCATAGTCCTGAGGTAATATTGCTGGATGAGCCTTTTACAGGATTAGACCAGCAGGGTATTAGTTTACTTCAAGGCGTTTTAAGAGACTTAAAGTCCAATCACAAAACGATCCTCATGGTCACTCATAGTTTTGAAGATGGTATGAACGATGTCGATCGAATATTAATTCTCAATAAAGGGCTGATTGCTGCTGATTTTCCCAGGTCGAATCTTCTATCTGAGGATCTAAAAAGAATTTACCATGAAAAGGTGGCCTGTTAAATGAGTAGTGAGCTGGCTTTAATCACAACCATTTTCAAAAAGGATTTGGTCAGCGAGTTTCGAGCAAAGGAATCTATTGTAACCATGGTTACCTTTTCGGTGCTTATTTTAGTCCTATTTAGCATGGCTTTCGAACCGTCAAGACAGACTGTCGAGGAAATTTTGCCCGGACTTATTTGGATGAGTCTTATCTTTTCCGGAATTCTGGGTCTTAACCGTACCTATGCAAAGGAACGATTTAATGACTGTTTAATAGGCATCTTGTCAACTCCCATTGCCCCATACCAGATATATCTCGGAAAAGCTGCAAGCAACTTAGTGCAGCTTCTCTTTGTGGAGATAATAACCTTTCCCTTGTACTTCATCTTTTATGATCTTAATCTAAAGGGATCACTAGGTATGTTGATTATTATAATGTTGATCGGTTCGGTTGGCTTTATTCTAGTTGGAACTTTTCTAGCAGCCTTAACCAGTAATCTCAGAGCAAATGAAGCGTTGCTGCCCGTTATCTTATTCCCGTTACTAATGCCAGTATTATTGGCTGCGATAGAAGCAACTTCGGCAGTTTTTACTGGATTAACCCTTGATCAATATCTTCCGTGGATCAAACTAATCCTGGTTTACGATCTGGTTTTTCTAATCATGCCGTTCTTGCTGTTTGATTACCTTATGGAGGTGGATTAATGATATTAATACCTTTGCTGAAAAAAATCCTTTTAGGTTCGACCTTTGTATCAATGTTAACTGCATTGTATTTAGTGTTTGAATGGGTCCCAGTAGAGAGGCAAATGGGGCCTGTCCAGAAAATATTTTACTTTCATGTTCCGTCAGCATGGGTAGCTTTTTTGGCGTTTTTTGTAGTTTTTGTAGCAAGCATTATGTATTTGAAGACAAAAGCAGAAGTGTATGATATTATTGCCGGAAGCTCAGCCCAGGTAGGGGTTGTTTTTACTGCAATCGTGTTGATTACGGGTCCGATCTGGGGAAGGGCTGCTTGGGGTACGTGGTGGACATGGGACCCTAGGTTGACTACCACACTGATATTATGGTTTATTTACCTAGCTTATTTAATTATCCGTAATTCGGCAAAAGGAAATGAAAAAAATTATAGGCTAGCTGCTGTTTTTGGAATTATTGGCTTTGTAGACGTGCCGATCGTGTTCATGGCGGCTCGGTGGTGGCGAACCATCCATCCAGTGGTTTTTGAGGCCGACAAAATTGGCCTGCCACCCTCTATGATTTTTACCTTAATGGTGTGTTTATTAACGTTTACTTTGCTTTATTTAGTACTACTATTACAATGCAAGACTATCGAGCAGATGGAACGCAAAATTCAAAATCTTAAAAGAGAGGCCCTGAAGGCCTATTAAGGAGGTTCTAAAATGAATCATCTGTTTTGGGGATATGCTGTGATATGGACATTATTATTTGGCTATATTGTATACCTGGATTTACGGCAAAGAAAGATTCAGGCTCAGCTAAACCAGTTAGAAATGGTGTTAGGAGAAAAATAAAAAATGAGCACTGATATCCAAAAATTGTTCATTGACAACTGAGAATGAATATCATATATTAATCATAAAGATCGGGTCCGAAAGGACCCATCATTTTCACCATTTATTGATAATGAATATCAAAATCAAATTTTGGGGAGGAGATTGACATTTGAGAAAAAAGTTAGCCGTAGTGTTGTTAGGTTTAATACTTATCTTGGGTTTAGCGCCTGCGGCTATGGCAGCAGGTCAGCCTTTTAGCGGTGTGGTCGAGGAAATCGATAAACATCTGCAGGATGCTTATACCACTTATAAGCAGGGTGATATGGCTGGGGCGAAAAACCTGGTGGATGAGGCTTACTTCGGACCCTATGAAAGTGGTCAAATGGAGAAGGCAGTCCGATTGAATATCTCCGCTAAGCGCAATGCGGAAGTGGAGACGGCTTTCAAACAGCTAAAAAAGGACATGGTCAAAGGGGTGCCTGCCTCCCAAATCAAGCAGCAGATTGAACAGCTGGTTAGCGGGTTGCAGGTTGACGCCAAAACCCTTGACGGTGATCTGAGCGAGAGTTCCACTGGATTCGGAGCGTTTTTAGCTTCCTTCTTAATTATCGTCAGGGAAGGGTTTGAAGCGATCCTCGTCATCGGAGCAATCATTGCCTACCTGGTTAAATCCGGATACAAAGAAAAGGTCAAGGTAATTTACCAGAGTACTGCTGCTGCGCTAGTGGCAAGCTTGCTAACCGCATGGGTCCTGACCAAGGTTTTTAGTATCAGTGGGGCTAGCCGGGAAGTGTTGGAGGGAGCTACCATGCTGCTGGCAGTGGTGGTGCTGTTTTCAGTCAGCTACTGGTTGGTAAGTAAGTCCGAAGCCCAACGCTGGCAGAACTACATAAATGGCAAGGTACAGGGTTCCCTGAATAAGGGCAGCACGTTTGCCCTATGGAGCGCAGCCTTCCTGGCAGTATACAGGGAGGGAGCGGAAACCGTGTTGTTTTACCAAGCTATGATGAGTGGTACTACAGACTTGAGTATGGTTTTAGCCGGTTTTGGGGTAGGTATACTGGCCTTGGGCATGATCTTTGCCATCAT
>NZ_JUEE01000084.1:0-43701 GCF_000802135.1 Desulfosporosinus sp. BICA1-9 | reverse complement strand
CATTAAACCTTGGTTCCCGGAAAAAATTATACCTACACAAGTTTTTCAGTTAAAGTAGTGCTTTAGTTCATAAATATTGCATTTTTAAGCTTGTTTATTGCAATTCTTTGAAAGAATTCATTGTTTATCTCCTCACATGTAGGTATAATTATTTATACCTACATGTGAGGAGGAAGGTGCCTATGAGTTCTATTATAAGACAAAAGGTCGGTGACAAGATTTACCTTTACGAGTCGGTTTCTTTTCGGAATGCCGATGGCAAACCAAGAAATAAACGCATCCCTATTGGTAAGATCGATCCCGTAACCGGAAATCCGATTTATAAGCCTGAGTATCTAGCCGATATGGCTAAAAAAGGAACTCCTATTGAGATACCTACAACGACCATGATGTTTTCCATTGATGATATCCAGCATTCATCCATAAAAGATTATGGAGCCTTTTATCTGTTCCAGAGCATTGCGAAAAGCACCGGACTGCTCAGGGTGTTAGAAGATGCGTTGCCAAATTACTGGCAGGAGATCTTCAACCTTGCGTGTTACCTGATATCCTCTGGAGATCCGTTTCTTTATTGCGAGGATTGGCTTAACAGTACAGAGTGCCTTCCTGTAGGCAGCATGTCTTCACAGCGAATTAGCGAATTGCTGATTGCTATAACCCCGGATACCAGGGAGAACTTTTACCAGACATGGTGCACGTACCGCAGTGAACAGGAATACCTTGCCCTTGACATCACGTCCATCTCCTCCTACTCTAACCTGATTGAAGACGTTGAATGGGGATACAACCGGGACAAGGAAGCTCTTCCTCAGATCAACCTCTGCATGCTTATGGGTGAGAAGTCAGGGCTTCCCATCTATCAGACCGCATACAGTGGCAGTCTTAAGGATGTCAGCACACTGAAAACCACGTTGGCTAAAATGGATGCCCTATCGAAAGGGAAACCCACGCTGATTGTCATGGACAAGGGGTTCTTTAGTACCAAAAATGTAAACGCCATGTTGAACGATACGGCAAAACTACGCTTCATCATCTCCGTTCCTTTTACATCCAGCTTTGCAAAAAAGCAAGTGGAAGGTGAGCGCAAAGATATCGACAGCCTTCAAAACACCATTGTTTCAGGGGGCGACTCCATGCGCGGGGTCACCAAACTCAGGTCCTGGAACAAGGATCACAAGATTCACACGCATGTTTACTATAATGCCATAAAGGCCATGAAACTCCGCGAGAACCTCTTTGCGCATGTAACCCTTCTAAAAGAACGGGCAGAGGCTAATCCTGCAGCCACCCTGAATGAAGAGGAATACTGCAAATACCTCCTCATCCGCAGCTCGGAGAAATCCCCTTCCGGTTACACCATCAGCATTAAAGAGAATGTAATCAATAAGGAATTGGAAACAGCAGGCTGGTTGGTCATCATAACGAATGATGTGGCTGATGCCAAAGAATCAATCAGAATTTACCGGGAAAAGGATGTTGTTGAAAAGGGCTTCCTCCGTTTAAAAAACAGTCTAGACCTTGGGAGATTAAGAGTGCATAGAGAAGACATCATGCAGAACAAGCTATTTGTCGGTTTCATCTCATTAATACTTGCAGCACATATCCATAAGGTCATGCTGGAAAAAGAACTATACAAAAGGATGACTATGAAGAAGTTGCTGATTTCTCTGTCGAAACTTCGCTTACAAATAATAAATGGGACTCGAATTCTATTTCCACTAACCAAAGATCAAAAGGCGATCTATAAGGCGTTTAATGTGGATGAGTCTGTGTAGGTATAATTTTTCAAGGGATTTTAGGATGAAAGTTATGAAACTGGACATGGACTTACTAAGACTAGACATGCATGGTATGAATCAAGGCATGAATATTATGCGCTCAAGTCAAGATGAGATGAATATTATGCTTAAAGAGTCAGAAGAAAGTCGTCAACGTATCAAGTCTATGGATGAGAAGAGCTCCGTTTCTGCAATTGAGCGGGATAATCTGAAGCTGGAGTCGGCTAAAATAGTTGGAGCCCTACTGCGAGGCGCTCATGAAATATTAAACGGAATAGCCAAAGAAGAGGCTCGTAATTCCTAAAATTATTAGTGCTAAGGATAATGATCAAATCTTCGAAAGTCCCATAAACTGTGCACAGGCACGGCTATGGGACTTTTTATTTGGGCAAAGTTTGCCGAATTATGATATAATAAGGTGTTGTACAGCTTTTGCTAAGGAGAAGAGAAATAATCATGAACATCTTAACTGCAGAGAATCTGACGAAAAGTTATGGTGAAAAAGTACTTTTTGCTGATATTTCCTTTGGAATTGATGATGGAGAAAAAATTGGTATCATCGGAGTTAATGGAACGGGTAAGTCTACCTTGCTAAAAATTTTAGCGGGTGTAGAATGGCCGGATCAAGGCAAAGTTACAACGGGGAATAAAGTGCGTTTAGAATATCTACCCCAAAATCCTGATTTTGAAGATTCGGCGACGGTCTTGCAACAGGTTTTTAGGGGGAATTCCCCTGTTATGAAATTGTTGAGAGAGTATGAAATAGCTTTAGAAAAGCTGAATGATAAACCGGACCAGCAGAGCCTTCAACAAGTGTTGATTGCACTGGGTCAACAGATGGATGAACTGGACGCCTGGCAACTGGAAAATGAGGCTAAAACCATCCTTAATAAACTGGGAATTTCGAAATTCGACACTTTAATTGGGACTCTTTCAGGTGGGCAGAAAAAACGAGTGGCTTTAGCGAGTGCGCTGATTAATCCTACGGATATCCTGATTCTGGATGAGCCAACGAACCACATTGACAATGATACGGTGGATTGGCTGGAACAGTATTTGAATAAACGCAAGGGTGCGTTGGTGATGATTACCCACGATCGGTATTTTCTCGATCGCGTTATTGGCAGGGTCTTAGAATTAGACCAAGGTAAACTTTACCCTTACCCCGGTAATTATAGCCGTTTCCTAGAATTAAAAGCTGAGCGGGAAGAGCAGGTTGAGGCGACTGAGAGAAAACGCCTTAATCTCTTTCGCAATGAACTAGCCTGGATGCGGAGGGGAGCTAAGGCTCGTACGACGAAGCAAAAAGCGAGGATCGAGCGGTTTGAAAAGATACAGGCTGATAAGCCGACGGAGTATACTGATCGGATCGAAATGCTAGCAGGGGCGTCCCGCTTAGGGAAGAAAATTCTAGAGTGTCAAGAGGTTGAAAAAGGGTTTCCAGACCGCGGGGTTGTGATCAAGGATTTCAGCTACATCCTTTTGAGAGATGATCGAATTGGGATTATTGGACCCAATGGGAGTGGAAAATCAACCTTGTTAAACTTGATCGCTGGTCGCTTAAAGCCAGATTCAGGGAGCCTTGAATTAGGTGCTACGGTTAAGATGGGATATTTTACGCAAGAAAACACGTTATTAAATCCAGACAGTCGTGTGATTGATGAGGTCAAAGCGATCGCTGAAGTGATTCCCACGGCAGATGGTGGCTTTTTAACGGCCTCACAAATGTTAGAGCGTTTCTTATTTCCCCCAGCTGTACAGTGGACTCAGATTGGCAAGCTTTCTGGTGGGGAAAAACGAAGGCTTTATCTTTTGCGGATCTTGATGGGGGCTCCGAATGTCTTGTTATTGGATGAACCAACCAATGATTTGGACATTCAAACATTGACGATTTTAGAATCATATTTGGATGATTTTCCCGGGGCGGTGATCGCTGTCTCTCATGATCGATATTTTCTGGATCGGGTTACGGATAAGATTTTTGCCTTCGAAGGTGCGGGAAGCATTCGGTCGTATGTAGGAAATTATTCGGACTATCGTGAGCAGGTGTATGCTGCTGAGCAAGAGGCTTTGCAGAACGAACAACAAGCAGCCTTCTTAGCGACTTTGGCTAAAAAGTCTCCTCGTCAAAACGTTGGACCGGAAACACAAGAGTCTGAGCGAAGAAAAGAACGTGCGCTGAAGATGACCTATAAAGAACAGCAAGATTTCGCCCAAATTGACGATCAGATTGCGCAAGTGGAAGAGGAACTTCAAAAAAATAGTCAACAGATGAATGAGATGGGCAGTGATTTTGGAAAACTAACTGAGTTAGTAACCATTCAACAATCACTAGAACAAAAATTAGATAGTTTGCTGGAACGTTGGACGTATTTGAATGAGCTGGCAGAAAAGATAGCCCAAAACTCGAGGCGCGATGTACGAGGTTCGAAGTTCGAAAGCACGTAAGATGGAGCGCGAGGTTCGATGCACGAACGCAGATGGACGAGGCACGGGCTCGATTCACGGAGGACCGAGCGAGATTCACGAAGCACTAAGCAACAAATATGAAATACGATATACAAAGTAAGATATACGATGCATGATGCATGATGCATGAAGTACGGTGCGGTATGCTCAGCACGGATCACTGAGGACGACGGTACAGAGATACGACGAATGATACATGAAGTTACGAAATGCGTTGCGCTGCGTGCGGTGCACGAAAATAGGATTTCGAGTACGATTATATTGGAGGAGGTTCATATGGATAATAAAACGTTAGAGCAGATGAAAAAATTAGTGGCGGAGAAAAACCTGAAGAGTTCTCAACAAGGCGGTCCACATAAAGCTACTCAAAAAATCGGGGAAAAGAGAAAAGGTATTAAGCGTCGCAAAGTCGGCGGTATGTTTGATAAATAAATAGTTTTATTTTACTATAAGGCCATGAGGAATTAAGAGAAAATAAGGGGAGAAGTTAAGTCGTGAGCGTATTAAATGTAGAAAATGTTAGCCATGGATTTGGTGGTCGTAAAATTTTTGAAGATGTTAGCTTTCGCTTGTTAAAAGGGGAGCACGTTGGCTTGATTGGGGCGAATGGAGAAGGGAAATCGACCTTCTTAGATATCATTACGGGTAAGCTGATGCCTGACAAAGGAAAGGTTGAGTGGTCAAATCGCGTGACGGTTGGCTATTTAGACCAGCACACGGTATTGACTAAGGGAAAAACGATCCGAGACGTGCTTAAAGAAGCATTTCAAGGGATGTTCGATCTGGAAGCAGAAATCCTAGAGATGTATGATCGAATGGGTAACGTCTCAGAAACCGAAATGAACAAACTCTTGGAAGATGTCGGAGAGATTCAAAGTATTTTAGACCACAATGGTTTTTATATGATTGATACTAAGATTGAAGAAATCGCCAATGGCTTGGGACTTGGAGAAATAGGTCTGGACAAAGATGTTACGGATTTAAGCGGAGGTCAACGGACGAAGGTTTTGCTTACAAAATTGTTGCTCCAAAATCCTAGCATTTTAATTTTGGACGAGCCGACCAACTTTTTGGATGTGGAGCATATTGAGTGGTTAAAGCGTTATCTCAACCAGTATGAAAATGCCTTTATCCTTGTTTCTCACGATGTTCCTTTTATAAATGCAGTTATCAATGTGATTTATCACGTTGATAATTCGGAATTAACCCGTTACACTGGAAACTATGAACAATTTATGGCGCTCTTTGAAACTCGCAAGGTTCAGGAGATTAAGGCCTATGACAAGCAACAAAAAGAAGTGGATCGCCTCGAAGATTTTATTGCGCGCAATAAAGCGCGGATTTCAACGACCGGTCGCGCTAAGAGTCGGCAAAAGCAGTTGGAAAAAATGGAACTGATCGAAAAGCCGAGAGAGAAGATCCAACCGAAATTTAAATTTAGGGAAGCAAGATCTCCCGGAAAAATGATTTTTGAGGCGAAAAACATTGTCCTCGGGTATGATGAACCGTTAACACGACCCTTAGATTTAACCTTAGAACGAGGGCAAAAGGTGGCAATCCGTGGAGTTAACGGGTTAGGTAAATCGACATTGCTTAAGACTTTACTGGGGTATATTCCAGCGGTTTCTGGTGAAGTTGAACTGGGTGATTATCTTTACCCTGGATATTTCGAACAAGAATCGAGTCGTAGAAATGGGAAGACGGCCCTCGACGAAGTGTGGGGAGAGTATCCGGGAATGACTAATTCCGAAGTGCGGGGCGCTTTAGCAAGGTGTGGTTTGACAAGTGAACACATCTCTACCAAAATGATGGTGTTGAGCGGTGGAGAAAATGCTAAAGTCCGGCTCTGTAAGTTGATGCTGAAGGATGTCAACTGGCTGGTTCTCGACGAGCCGACCAATCATTTAGATGTGGATACTAAAGCAGAACTGAAGAGAGCCATCACGGAGTATAGAGGGACTGTGCTGGTTGTTTCTCACGAACCGGAATTCTACGAAGATTGGGTGACGGATGTGTGGAATCTGGAGGAGTGGACGACTAAAATCGTGTAAGGAGAATCACGGTTATGACGGACTTGAAACGGGTGGCTGCACTGGAAAAACCCCGACTGGGGATTATGGGCGGAACGTTTGATCCGATTCATTACGGGCATTTGGTCGCTGCGGAAATGGCACGCGCCGAGTTTAAGCTAAGCAAAGTGTTATTTATTCCGACTGGGATACCACCTCATAAAAATCGAAGGGATATTTCGGCCGGAGAGTTGCGTCTTGAGATGGTCGAATGTGCAATTAATGATAATTCGGATTTCGCTAGTTCTGCCCTTGAAATCGAAAGGGAAGGTCCGTCTTATACGGTCGAGACGTTACGTATGTTGCGCAAAACTTGGCCAGATTATGAATTGTATTTTATCACGGGAACGGATGCCCTAAGGGAGATCTTTTCCTGGCGAGAAGCTGAGGAAATCTTCACGCTGATCCAATTTATTGGTGCGGCGCGACCCGGATTTGATGCGAGTGATTTTCTGCTTAAAGTGCAAGAAGAACATCCTGAAATTCTGGGTAAAATCCATTATCTGGAAGTCCCTGCTTTGGCGATTTCTTCTACGGATATTCGGAGGAGGGTTAAGCGAGGAGAACCGATCCGCTACCTTTTGCCTGAGGGGGTTCGTCAACTGATCCAACAGCGAGGGCTTTATACTGAAGAATAAAATGTTTCGCATACTCTGTTTAGATTTGACCATACTAAAAACGATCAAGTAAATCAATTCAAGCAAGAGGTGACAGTTATCATGACAACAACACTTTATGTCGGAAATCTTCCGTGGAATACTACTGCAGAAGAACTCGGAGAATTCTTTAGCGAGTATGGAGAGGTAGAAAGTAGTCGGATTATTACCGATCGCGAAACCGGTCGTTCCCGTGGATTTGGTTTTATCGAAGTGGGAGAGCCGGATGCAGCGCGTATGGCGGAAGAGCTCAATGGCAAAGATTTTGGTGGCAGGCCACTAACGGTGAATGAAGCAAAACCAAAACAAATGTAATACTATCGTTCCAATTAGGAGACCTCCGACTAAGGGGTCTCCTTTCTTGTAGGTCAGCGCCTTCAACGGAATTTCAAGCTGGGGTATTCTACTGCATTGAATAAATGCATATGTAATCCGACCTTTGCACAGTTATTGATTAATTGATATAATATTTAGAAATAATATTAGAGGAAGAGATAAAGGGGAGCGGGAGATACTTGATTTTAGATGTTGAAAAATTATTAGATTTGGCGACTCGTGTTCTTTCAGCGGAACGCTTTGAGCATACATTGAGTGTTGCGGTTTGGGCGGAGGAATTAGCCCGGCACCATGGGTTGGATCCTGTTAAGGCCCGTTGTGCGGGGTTAGCCCATGATTTAGCCAAAGAAATCCCTTTGAAAAACCAAATAAGGTTTGCTCGCAGGTGGAAGTTGCTTAATTATCCTGAAGATGAACAATATCCATATGTTTTACATGGTCCTGTTGCAGCTTATTGGCTGGAGCATTATTATGGGTTAAAGGATGTTGAAGTCATTGCGGCAGTTGCCAATCATACGTTAGGGAGACCAGGGATGTGCCAATTAGAGATGCTTATTTATAGCGCAGACCTGACGGAAGCTAGCCGCGATTTTCCAAAAGTGGACAATTTGCGCCAATCCTTGTATGATGATTTAGGAAAGGGTACGTTAGCCTGTGTTGAACACACTTTGATATACTTAAGGGAAAGCAAACGCCCTATTCATCCCTTAACTCAATTAACCTATGATGATTTACAAAGGAGGCAAACTACTATTGGAACTGGATCTTAAAATGCTTGAAAAAGTGGTTAGTATCGTTGAAGATAAAAAGGGTGGAGATATCTCTCTTTTGAATCTCCAGAAAATCTCAATGGTTACGGATTATTGCATGATTGTGACGGGGAATACAACGACTCAGGTGAAAGCAATCACGAATCATCTCGAACAGAAGTTGCCAGAGCTGGGCATTCCGGTTATTCATCTCGAAGGATTGCCGACTGCCAAATGGGTTTTGATGGATTGTGGCGGTGATCTGGTGATTCATGTGATGACCCCAGATCAACGTGAATTTTATCAACTTGAACGCCTCTGGAAAGATGCGGAAGCCATCTCTTATGAAACTAGTCAGAATGTATAACTTTTCTGGATAATCAAACACGTCATTGCTACGATAGGGAGTAGTATTGGAGAACCCTCATCAAGAGAGGCGACGGGAGGTGCAAGTCGCTGTAGGGAACTTCAAGAACTCGCCCTGGAGCTGTGTTCAGGTTACAATGAACACCGGTGCGAGCCGTTAAGATCGCTTAAGCACTTATGAAATTGGGTGGTACCACGGGAGCAAGCCTCTCGTCCCTTTTGGGACGAGAGATTTTTGTATTTTCATCTTATGTTATAATCTGTTACTTATTTCTAAGGGGGCCGGATTTATGCAAGAGAAGTATTCGTTTTCGGAGATCGAATCTAAATGGCAGAAACACTGGTTAGAGGACAAAGCCTATCAAACAGAGGAGAACTCCTCAAAGCCCAAGTACTATGCCTTGGCTATGTTTCCTTATCCTTCGGGAGATTTACACATGGGGCATGTGCGCAATTATTCAATCTCTGACGTGATTGCTCGTTATAAGCGGATGAACGGATATAATGTCCTTCACCCCATCGGATGGGATGCTTTTGGTTTGCCCGCGGAAAATGCTGCGATTAAGCATCAAACTCCTCCGGCAGATTGGACCTGGAAAAATATCTCCAACATGAGGCGTCAGCTTCAAGAGATGGGGATTTCCTATGATTGGGATCGGGAAATGGCGACTTGTCACCCGGGGTATTATAAGTGGACTCAGTGGATATTTATAGAGTTTTACAAACATGGCTTGGTATACAAGAAGAAGGCGGCGGTGAATTGGTGTCCTTCATGTGCCACAGTACTTGCTAATGAACAAGTGGTGGATGGTGGGTGTGAACGGTGTGATACCTTGGTCACGAAGAAGAACTTGGAACAGTGGTTTTTTAAGATTACGGATTATGCGGATATTTTACTTGAGGATCTGGACAAGTTACCGGGCTGGCCTGAAAAGGTAAAAACCATGCAACGCAACTGGATCGGCCGTTCTGAGGGGGTGGAAGTCCAATTTCCTTTGGAGGAACGTCCGGAGAAGATTTCGGTGTACACTACTCGGGTTGATACCCTTTATGGGGTGAGCTATGTTGTCTTGGCTCCTGAGCATCCCCTTGTTTTGGAGTTAGTAGGTGGGACAGTTTATGAGGCAGATGTGCTGGCTTTTATCGAGAAAATGAACGGTCTCAATGAAATAGCACGTACTTCTACGGATGCAGAAAAAGAAGGGCTGTTTATCGGGGCGTATTGTCTCAATCCGCTGAGCGGTAAGAAAGTGCCGATCTGGATAGCGAACTATGTTCTGCTTGAATACGGTACTGGGGCAGTTATGGGTGTTCCAGCCCATGATGAACGGGATTTTGAATTTGCGACAAAGTATGATCTGGAAATTAAAACAGTTATTATTCCGACTGAGAGTCTGGCAGAAGCAAAAGATCTGCCTCTTGAAGCTGCTTACACAGGGGACGGTGTCATGGTTAACTCCGACTCCTTCGATGGTCTGAGCAGTGATGAGGGTTGGGATCGAATTGCTGATGAAGCGGAGCGCTTGGGTCTGGGTCAACGGAAGGTTAATTTCCGCTTGCGAGATTGGCTCATTTCTCGTCAACGCTATTGGGGTGCACCGATTCCGATGGTTTATTGTAAAACTTGTGGAACAGTGCCAGTTCCGGAAGATCAGTTGCCTGTGTTGCTCCCGTCGATTTCTGTCTTTAAAGCTGGAGAGAATCCACTAGCTTCCTCTAACGCATTTATTGAAACAAACTGTCCGCAGTGTGGAGGGCCTGCTCGGCGTGAGACGGACACGATGGATACCTTTGCTTGTTCGTCTTGGTATTTTCTGCGCTATACTGATCCCCGCAATACTGAGGCTGCTTTTGATAAAACGGCGGTGGATCAGTGGATGAATGTCGATCAGTACGTTGGGGGCGTGGAACATGCGATTCTACACCTTTTGTACGCGCGCTTCTTTACCAAGGCTTTGAAGGATTTTGGCTACTTGAACGCGGATGAACCCTTCCAGAACTTGCTGACGCAAGGGATGGTTTGTATGGATGGATCTAAAATGTCAAAATCCAAGGGAAATATCGTGAGCCCTGAGGCGATCATCGGCAAATATGGGGCGGATACGGCCCGCTTGTTTATTCTGTTTGCTGCTCCTCCTGAGAGAGATCTAGAGTGGAGTGATCAAGGGGTTGAAGGGTGTTATCGTTTCTTCAACCGCATCTGGCGCTTAGTAGCCCAATATGAGCCTCTGATTAAGAAAAGCCAGGGGGAGGGTTCCTCTAAACAAGCGGGCGAATGGGCAAATCTGGACGAAGTTGGCAAAAAGATGCGTCGTCACACCCACTTGGCTACCCAGAGGGTAACGATTGATCTTGGAACACGCTTTAATTTTAACACGGCGATCAGTACCATTATGGAATGGGTAAACGCTTTGTACCTTTATAAAGAACAACCAACGGCAGATGCTGAGGTCGGTCGAGAGGCAGTTGAGAGAATTTTGATACTCCTGGCTCCTTTTGCACCCCATATTACGGAAGAGCTTTGGCAGGAAATTGGACATTCTGAGAGTATTCATAAACAACCTTGGCCAGACGTTGATGAGGCCGCTCTTGTACAAGATGAAGTGACGGTTATTCTGCAGGTCAATGGTAAGGTCCGTGACCGAGTCCAAGTGCCTACTGAAATATCAACAGCTGAATTGGAAAAAATTGTGCTGGCTCTGCCGAGTGTGAGTGAATGGACTCGAGGAAAGACGATTGTTAAGATTGTTACGGTTCCGGGTAAGTTAGTTAATATTGTGGTCAAGTAGGGGGACTTGTATGACACAGCGCTCGGTGCTTACGACGCAGAGCAAACTAACCGTTTAAGCTCCCAGCTATGGGGAGCGGGGTTCATCCTTCGGCGATAGTATATATGAAAGAACCCGCCTACGGCGATAATCTCCACTGGAGACTATCGTACCAAATTCGCCATCCTTGGCTCAGTTGGTGGCAGTGCACATCCCTGTGCACTGCCCCGTGTATGGGGTCGGTCGCTTAAACGGAAGTTTGCTTTTCTGCTTACGTAAAGACGTCGCGCTCGTGTCACACTGCGTCCCTGGCTTGGGTCGGGGAACGTGAGACGGGAGACAGAGGAACTGTGGATTTTGGGGGGAGACGGCACATTTCATGTGCACCGTCTTGTTTTGGGGTATAGTGGGACAAGGAGAGAAGGGCCAGTTGTTAACTTCGAACGAAAGTCAACAACTGGCTCTTCTTTCACTAGTTAAATAGTTAGGTTACCACCTGAATTGCAGGGTGGTTTTTTTGCTTACTTTTTTTATAAGTATTCTCTGATCGTTGTTAATTCGAAATGTTCGATACTTATAAGGAGAATAAAAAAATGGAATTAAGTTGGATTTGGCAAGCAATTCTTATATTTTATGTTGGAACATTTATCTTAAGGGTAGGTGGAAGAAAATCCATATCACAAATGACGATAGCTCAAACTATTGTCATAATTGGGTTAGGATCATTGTTGATCCAACCTGTATCTGGAAAGGGTCTGTTTACCACTTTTGGCGTGGCTTTTTTATTAACAATATTAATGATAATTACTGAATATCTACAAATTAAGGTAGATATTTTGGAAACTTTTTTTTCAGGTAAAGCAGTAGTAGTTATCGAAAATGGTAAACCGGATATAAACAATCTAAAAAAATTAGGTTATCGATTGATAAACTGGAAACTCGGTTGAGACAGGTTGGAATATCTTCTATAGAAGATGTTCAATATGGAACAATTGAAGTAAGTGGTCAGCTGGGGTATAGTTTAAAAGATAATAAAAAGCCTTTAACAAAGGAAGATTTTTATGGTTTTAATGGCTGAAATATCACAAATTAAACAGACCATTGGATGTAACCAGAAAACTCAAGTAAATCAAAATCAGCAAGGCAATAATATTTTTGAGGAATTTAAAAGTAAAAAATTTGAGGGTAATAAAAATGAACCTTAAGAATACCGATTCACAGGAACTGTTAAAAGGGACTCAGAGAATGGTAAAAGGATCGGTGCAGACGGTTGCCTAAGATTAATAAGCAAATTTCTTGCCATGTTCGTTTAGAGCATGGCGTTTTTATTTTTAGAGAAGGGTTTTAGCAGGTCGAGAATGGTTAGTTCATTCTGGAATATAGTTTAAGAGAGTGGGGTTAGTAAGGTCGTCATACAGAAGATAATTAAAAAGATGTGGAATATTATGTTAAAAGGCGACATTAAAGGGGTGTTATATTTTTGCAAAAAGTATATGTGCTCGATTCTAGCGTATTACTGCATGACCCTAATGCAATATTTCTATTCCAAGATAATGAGGTAATCATTCCTTATGTGGTTTTGGAGGAGATTGAAAGTAAGAAACGTCTTTTAGAGAATGTTGGGCGGGCTGCACGAGAGGCCATTCGTAATCTTGATCGCATACGGGATAAGGGTAAGCTTTCCCAAGGGGTTTTCTTGCCCAACGGAGGAACGATTCGGATTGAGTTAAATCACTACTCCCATGAAATTTTGCCTGTAAATTCGAATCTAGCGTTGGCAGATAATCGAATTTTAGCGGTTTCCTTAAGCCTGACGCGTGAAGAACAACGCCCCGTTATCCTAGTTACTAAAGATATTGCCATGCGAGTCAAAGCAGATGCTTTAGGAATCGTAACGGATGATTATTTCAATGATAAAGTAGTTTTGCCTCCGATTATGGAGGAAGTTGTTTTGCTGGAGATCAATGATAGCGAGGTTGCGGCACTTTATCAAAATAAGTATATACCCTTGCAATCACCTCTTGCTCCGAACCGTTGTGTGAAAGCTGTTTTAAGTGATGACAGCGTCTTACCACTCGTTTCTTCTCCGAATGGGGAAAGATTAGTTTATCGTATGGGAAAAAGTCTTGCCCCTTGGGATATAAGACCCAGGAATTTGGAACAATCTTGGACTTTGGAAATGCTCAACGATCCAGAAATCAAGTTAGTCAATTTAATGGGGCCGGCAGGGACGGGGAAGACGTTACTTGCTTTGGCGAGTGGCCTGGAACAAACGGTTCATTCCGAAGTTTACGTTAGAATGCTTTGTGCTCGGCCGATCGTTCCTTTTGGTAAGGATATTGGATTTCTGCCTGGGGAGAAGGACCAGAAGATTCGACCCTATATGCAACCAATTTATGATAACCTTGAGTTTTTGCTTCGGTCGCGGCGGGAGAAAGAGCGAGAGAGAGGTAGCGAAGCAGTGGTTGACAGTGCAATTGACCTCTTGATTAAGAAGAGGCAGCTGGAAATTGAAGTGTTGACCTATATTCGTGGCCGGAGTATTCCTCATCAATTTATCATTATTGATGAAGCTCAGAATCTTTCAGCACATGAAGTAAAGACCATTATTACCCGTGCAGGTGAAGGGACAAAAATTGTGCTTTGCGGGGACCCAGATCAAATTGATCATCCTTATCTGGATAAAGAGAGTAATGGATTAGCTCATCTCGCCTCAAGGTTAAATGGGCAATCCTTCTATGGTCAAGTTCGCCTAGTTAGAGGGGAACGAAGTGAGTTGGCTTCGCGGGCGGCGGAACTTCTATAGGGGGACTTGCGTGACACAGCGCTCGGTGCTTACGACGCAGAGCAAACTAACCGTTTAAGCTCCCTGCTATGGGGAGCGGGGTTCATCCTTCGGCGATAGTATTATATGAAAGAACCCGCCTACGGCGATAATCTCCACTGGAGACTATCGTGCCAAAATCGCCATCCTTGGCTCAGTTGGCGGCAGTGCATATCCGCTGGCCAAGGATGGCCGAGTGTCCCTGTAGCCATGGACGGCGAGAAGGGACCTTGTGCACTGCCCCGTGTCTGGGGTCGGTCGCTTAAACGGAAGTTTGCTAATCTGCGTACGTAAAGACGTCGCGCTCGTGTCACACTGCGTCCCGGGCTTGGGTCGGGGAACGAAGAACGAAGGAACGAACGAAGAACGAAGGAACGAACGAAGAACGAAGGAACAGAAGGTTTGGGTGACGGCACATTTCATGTGCACCGTCTGGCATAAGTAGAGCAAGATGAATGCGAGTCAGTGCAAGTCAGGGACGGTTCTTGACTTGTATTTGAAGTGGAAATAATACTTTGGGAGCCAGCACACATTAAATTTTATATCGTCTTGCGTATGCGGATGGGACGAGGAAAGAGACACGGGGGGGAAACGCAAGAACCGTTCCCATTTTCCCTCGGGGGTAGGAGAAGAGCCGGGAACGGATCTTTTTGTTTACTCTTTTGTTCGACAGGATTAACTTGTCTTCGCGGCAGGAAAAAGAAGGAATAAAGCGAAATCAAAATGAATGACGCTACTGAAGGAACGGGGGAATGGGAATGGAAATGGCAATTGAAACATTATAAATATTTATAAAACTCTGTTGATATTTAAGATGTTATTGTGTATGATTATCAACAAGAGGTGTTTTGAAGTGAATTATTATTCAATTGGTGAATTTGCTAAACTCATAGGCAAAACAGAGCAAACATTAAGAAACTGGGATAAAAATAGCACTCTTAAACCTCACCATATTGCTCCCAGTGGCTACCGTTATTATTCTCAGGAGCAACTTAATCATTTCTTAGGCATTAAAAACACCTTGCAGATGAACAGGAAAGTTATCGGTTATTGTAGGGTTTCCTCCCACAAGCAGAAAGATGATCTCAATAGGCAAGAAGACAATGTAAAGACTTACATGCTTGCCAAGGGGTATCAGTTTGAGATAGTTACTGATATTGGGAGTGGGATTAACTACAATAAAAAAGGACTAAATCAACTCATTGATTTAATAACCAATTCAGAGGTTGAGAGAATAGTCGTTCTGTATAAAGATAGGTTGCTAAGGTTGGGGTTTGAACTGATTGAAAACCTATGCAATAAATACGGAACGACTATTGAAATCATTGATTCGACCGATAAAACGGAAGAACAGGAATTGGTAGAGGATTTAGTCCAAATTATTACCGTTAGTTGTAGATTGCAAGGTAAACGTGCTAATAAAGCTAAGAAAATGATAAAGGAGTTACTTGAAGATGATACTCGGAAAGAAAGTTAGATTGAAACCTACAGAGGAACAGGAGCAACAGTTATGGAAGTCTGCTGGAACTGCACGGTGGGCATATAATTGGGCATTAGACAGGCAGGAGAAGAATTATGCTAGTGGTGGAAACTTCATTTCAGACAATGACCTGAGAAAAGAACTAACACAGCTAAAGCAAACAGAAGAGTTCTCTTGGCTTAATGAGGTTTCCAATAACATCCCAAAGCAGGCCATTAAGGATGCCTGTGAAGCCTACAAGAAGTTCTTTAAGCATTTAGCTGAAAAGCCGACATTCAAGAGCAGAAGGAAGTCTAAGCCCTCATTCTACAACGACAACTTAAAGTTGAAAGTTAAAGAAAGTATTGTTCTAATTGAGAAAATCGGATGGATCAAGACTTCGGAACAATTGCCATTAGATCAAAAGTATACAAATCCTCGTATATCATTTGACGGAAAGTATTGGTATGTGGCAGTTGGAATCGAGCAAGAGCAAGTAACTGAACAGTTGACGAGTGAAGTGATAGGCATTGATGTCGGGGTCAAAGAACTTGCAGTCTGTTCTAACGGCATGGAATTTAAAAACATTAATAAATCCCAAAGGGTCAAAAAGCTGGAGAAACGGCTTCGGAGGTTGCAACGTAAAGTTTCTCGTAAATATGAAATGAATAAGGAGGGAAGCCGTTTCGTCAAAACCTGCAACATTATAGAAGTCGCAAAGCAAATCCGGGTGCAACATCGAAAACTTAAGGGGATTAGAAGCAATCATACCCATCAAGCCACTAATGCAATCGTGAAAACCAAACCTTGCAAAGTGGTTATGGAAACCCTGAATATCAAGGGCATGATGAAAAATCGACATCTATCTAAAGCTATAGCCCAACAAAAACTGTACGACTTTAAGCTAAAGCTCCAGTATAAATGTGAGAAGCACAGCATTGAATTCGTTGAGGTAGACAAATGGTTCCCTTCGAGTAAGTTGTGTTCCAGTTGTGGAGCTATTAAGAAAGACTTGAAGTTGTCAGACAGAGTGTATAGATGTGAGTGTGGCTTAGTATTAGATAGAGATCTTAATGCTTCTATAAACCTTTCGAGATATCCTCAATTAGTAGTTTAGTCACTAAAACGACACTACTAATGTGTACGATTCGTTGCATCGGAATTTACGTCTGTGGAGTGTTATATCAAACGAAAGTAGCCTTCGGGCAAAATCGGACACGATGAATCAGGAAGCAAACAGAGCTTTTTATATACTTTTATAAAGTTTTGGCAACGGAACTGTCATGGAGCGTAAGCTTCGCTATGCATGGTGGGTTGTGCTCGTTGTCCTTGTTATTTTGGCGATATGGAAGTTGTTTTTGCCGAATAATTCCGGTGCTGATCTTCATAAAACGGTTTCGAGTCGAGAGATTATTGTCTATGTTGCGGGAGCAGTGGAAAAACCAGGGCTTGTCCATTTACCGGCGGACGCTCGTTTAGATGACGCTCTTAAACAAGTTCGTCTCTTGCCGGAGGCTAATTTAGAAAGCATGAATCCTGCTGAAAAGCTTAAGGATGGACAAAAGGTGTCTGTTCCGTATAAGAGTCTTCCTGCTCCTCAGGGGTCTGCGGAGGGTGGAACCGTGAATTCGGGAAGTAATACTTCTGTGCCTGCACCTGCAACTGCACAGATCAATAGTTCAACTCCGGTAGCTAGTCAAGCTTCGGCAGGGATTACAGCATCGACTGACGGAAAAATAAATATCAATACTGCTGGAGCGGCTGAACTGGACAAGCTGACTGGTATTGGGCCGGCGTTTGCGGAACGGATTATTCAATATCGGACGGAGCATGGACCGTTTGCCCGGGCGGAAGATTTGAAGAATGTCTCGGGGATTGGGGTCAAAACCTATGAGAAAATGGCTTCGCAAGTGACGGTTGGGCCATGAAAGACCCTTGGATTGGTCGAACGGTTGCCATCTTAGTGGGAGGGATTTGCGGATCTTATATCCCAGAACAGAGTCGATTTTTAGTTTTTGGGATTCTGGTACTTCTTGGGGTACGCCTTGTGTTGTGGCGGCCCCGTGATTTTTTTGGTCGAGTGTTTCGTCCGGAGATCCTTTTGCTCGGAGCTAGTCTCTTGCTCGGTTTTGGGTACGGGGCCTTAGCAGAGCGTACTCTGCCTGAACCTCTCATTTTGGACCGGGTGGAGATTGTAGGGTTGATTAAGGATTGGAATGTAAACCAGGACATGGCTGTTGGGATACTGTGCGTTGAGGAAGGAGAATTAAGAGGTCAGGCTTATCGGTTGACGGTTTATCCTAATAATGCGGGGGATATTCCGGGAGAGTGGAAGCGGATTCAGCCCGGGGATTACGTGAGTTTCCACGCGCATTTAGAACGCCCGAAGCCGCTGGGAACACCAGGTGGGTTTGACCGGCGTCTTTACTATGGGGTTCGGGGGTTACGTGGAAGCATAAGTGCTCAAGGGGATGTGGTGCTTCTTGCTGTGGGCGAGCCGAGCTTAACTTGGAAGATTCGCCAGCAGGTTCGAAATCGTCTTCAGGCCTTCGATCCAGAGGAAACGGGAGTATTAGAAGGGATTCTTTTCGGAGATTCTAGTCGGATTCCCGATGCAGTTCAAGAGCGCTACAAAGTGACTGGTGTGCTCCACGTTTTTGCTGCTTCAGGTGCCAATGTGGCTTTTGTGCTGGGGTTTTCCTGGATGCTGCTAAGTTTTTTGCCGAAGGGATTTCGAATTAGCGGAACGATCATGGTACTTTTACTTTATGCTGCGCTCTGTGGAGGGAATGCTCCGATTGTTAGAGCGACAATTATGGGAATTGCATTTCTGCTGGGGCTTTTAGGGCGGGGAAAAGTGGCCACGCTGCGTTGGCTGTTTTTTGCTGCGGTGGGTCTTTTTATCCATAATCCTTTGATCCTTCAAGATATTGGTTTTCAGCTTTCTTTTGGGGCAACCTGGGGTATTATCGTATTAACTCCGCGGATTCTTAAGGCGGAATTTTTCGAAAAGGTTCCTAAACTACTTAGTTTTGCAATTGCCGGGACTCTTGCAGCTCAGGTGGCGACGCTGCCGCTTATGATTGCTGCCTTTCATCGGCTATCGTTGATCGGTTTTTTAGCGAATGTCTTTATCCTTTTCGTTTTAGGCAGTGTGCTGGAAGTGGGCCTTATTGGGGTTATTCTCTCTTTTTATGGTAAGTTATCTGTTCCATTCTTTCAAGTGAGTTTATGGCTTTTAGACGGGGCGAATAGAATCTTAAAGGTGTTGGCAGACTTACCATATGCAGATGTTTGGGTTCTAAACCCGGGGGTACTCTTTTGGCTAATTTGGTATGGTAGACTTGGAACCCTCTTGTGGGGGAGACAAAAGACGCTCTTTTTGCTGAAGGTAAGGTTACTTTTTCTCAGAAGATTGTTTAAAACAATTGCTTCTAAGATTCTAGAACGATGTCCTTTGGAAATTCGTCAAGCAGTGCGACGGAGGCCAGCGCAACGGGCTATTCACCCTGTGTTTAAAGATAGGGTAATCGTCCGAAGTGGTGCAGTGCTACTCATCGTTCTTTTTCTGTGGAGTCCTTGGAATTCACAAAACGATCTGGAAGTCGTGATGATCGATGTGGGACAAGGGGATGCTATCTTAATTCGGACGCCTAAGAAACAAGCCATCTTGATCGATGCTGGACCACGTAATGATCGATTTGATGCGGGAGAACGTATCGTCCTTCCGTATTTATTGATGAAAAGAATCGGGCATTTGGATGCTATGTTAATTACCCATGAACATCAGGATCACATCGGGGGAGTTCGAGCAGTGCTAGCCAATATTCCGACCGATTGGGTAGGGGTTCCTAATGTAGGGGAACGATTGGAAAATGAGGAATGGCAAGAGGGGCTTCCCGTTGAGTTAACCTCTCAGGCTTCGGAACTACGACTGCTACAAGCGGGAGATCGGATTGATCTTGATTCGGGGGCTTGGCTGGATGTATTGGGCCCTCATCAGGTACTTGAAGGGACGCATTCGGATTCAAATAATAGTTCGTTAGTACTTAAACTCAATTACTTAGGACAAAGTATCATGCTAACGGCGGATATGGAACAAGAAGAAATGGAGAACATATTCGAGACAGGCGTGAACTTAGAGACGGATATTTTTAAGGTTCCGCATCATGGGAGTCGATTTTCACTGTACAGAGCTTGGCTGGATAGTATTCATCCCCAAGCTGTATGGATCTCGGTGGGGAAAAATTCGTTTGGTCACCCCTCACGGGAAGTTTTAGAGTATTGGGGGGAACGACACATCCCAGTGTATAGAACGGATGACCATGGAACCCTTCGGCTTTTGTTAGGAAACTACGGAATAGAAATTATTCCTGGTCGCTAATTTGAACGCTCAGATTTAATACATAGAATATTTCCCTTAATTGCCTCTTTGATGTATAAAAAGGAAATACTGGGTAACAATAACAAGGAACATCTCTTTTCTCCTCCTCTTTCTTTTGATCCTCCACAACTTGTGGAGGACTTTTTTTACTAATTCGCCCATAGGAAGTGACCTAAGGGATTCTATGGTTGGGAAAATATCTGGACTTCAGCCATCTATAGTTATAGAACAAAGAAACTTAGGACTTAACCGAGATCAACAGTTGCCTCTGTAACAAGGACAGGGGATTATTTGCGGCTACTATTTGCAACTATTGGTAAACGGTTATACCCAAATTGTAGTATACCTGTTCCAGAAAACAATGTTTGTGAGGGTTGTGGAACTATTTTTTTTGAACGAACGCCTGCGCAATTTAATTACAATCATCCCGAGTATATGTGTCCGGTGTGTAAGGGGCTAGGGGAAGAGTTACAGATTGATGTCGACTTGATTATTGAATTGACTTCAAAAGGTGCAACAGTAATTGTCATTCAACACAATCCATTACTCATAAAACAGGCAGATTATATCATCGAGATGGGACCTGAGGGCGGAGATCTTGGTGGATATTTGTTAAGAGAAGGATGGTTGGATAAAGAGAGAGTTATATTCTAAAACGACTGTCCCCATTACACGCATTACACGCATTACACGCACACGCTGGCTTTTCTCGATGGTCTCTTATAAAATGGGGGGAGGGGGGATCAGATTTGCGTGAAATTGAACGAATTAAGGAAAGTGTAGCAAAGGGAAAGATTGCGCCCGTTTATTTGTGGCATGGGGAAGATCGATTTTTGATTCAGGAGGGGTTGAAGGTTCTTAAGTCGTTCTATTTCTTGACGGATCCTTCTGGAAGCGGGATTGAAGTAGTTAATGCGACTGAGATAACTCCGGAGGAGATTGTTGAACGAGCCAATACGATGTCCTTCTTTGCAAATCGCCTGGTCGTTGTAGAAGAGGTGTCATATTTTAAAGATGGACAGACTGCCGATTTGGAGCCGTTTTTGAAATATTTTGCCAGCCCTAACCTTTCGACGTGTCTTTTATTTATTGCAGAGAGTGTACATAGAGGGAGAAAATTTTATAAGGCGTTAGAACGAGCTGGAGAAATCTTGGAGTTTTGCCCTCCGAAACGAATGCCGGAATGGCTTGCTTGGGTTCAATCAGAATTAAAAGTTCGGGGAAAATCGATGGATGCTCGGGTGGCCTCCTTTTTTATAGAATGGGCGGGACATCAAACGGGTGTTTTAAGCCAGGAATTAGATAAACTTGTGGTTTACATTGGGGATCGTCAAACGATTACGGTGGAGGATATTAAAGGGATTACGACTCGTACTCTTGAAGCATCCATCTTTGATCTTTTGGATGCGGTAGCCATTCGGTCTTCTGCAAAGGCCTTAGAAACTTTAGATGAAGTGTTACGTAAAGAACATCCTTTGAAGGTCTTAACGATCATGGTTCGGCAAGTTCGGCTTCTTCTGGGTTGTAATGCCCTGCGCGAGCGTGGTGGGAATGTGGCTGAAGCCCCTTCGGTGTTAGGGATTTCACCGTTTGAAGCACAAAAGGTTTGGCAGCAATCCGCTAAGTTATCCACCCTAAAATTAGTTAAGGCTTTGAAGGAATGTTTAAATACTGATTTGGCTATGAAATCAGGAGGGGGAGATCCAGGGCAATTGTTGGAAATGATGATTGTTAGGTTTTGCGGAGATTAGGGGGAGGAAGTGGGAGGAAGTGTCTTAGCCCGCTCGCACATCCTACGCCGGTTAGTCATCCTTTTGGGATCACGGCTTCGGCGATACTCTCCACTGGAGACTATCGTGATCCATTTGCTATTCGCTTGTCACTCAGGCTAAACCGCAAAACTTCTGGGCTTTCTGCATGTGAACAGTTGCGGTTCTTAACGCCTGATCGACTGCGCTCATTGACGCAATTCCACTAATCGTGCTCGCTAAGCTAAGACACTTCCTCTAGGCTTGGGTCGAACGGGAGAGGGACGGGGTGTGTGTGGCGCTGTTTGCGTTCTTGAGCAAATGCGCTTGGTGCAAGTTCGGGGACGGTTCTTGACTTGCATTTTGCAAATGCAAAAATGCGCTTGGGGAGATCTCAACATCTAAAAAAGCTATAAAAAAAGAAAGCGATCGATCGCTTTCTTTTTTTATAGCTTTTATGTTTAGCTAACTTGGGCAAAGTGCTTGCTAAATCTTTTGTTAAGACGAGATTTCTTGCGAGCAGCAAGATTTTTATGAATCAAACCCTTGGAGGAGGCTTTATCCAAAGCACGAGTTGCCTTTTTCAAAGCAAGTGCTGCAGTCTCGGAATCTGTGCTGATTGATTCTTCGAAACGACGAAGGGTTGTTCGTAAAGAAGATTTCGCTGCAGCATTCTTAATCGTGCGAACTTTTGCCAACTCAACTCTTTTGATCGCGGATTTAATGTTTGGCACTAATAGTCACCCCCTTTGGTTATTTATTCCTTGTATTGTTACACAAACTACATTTTAACATCTAGGCGCAGATTTATCAAGGAATAATAGGAAATAAATGATATTAATAAATTGCCTGATATTGTATAAACTAAACCTTGTATCTATTAAAACACTTTCTCAATAAAGCTAAATAAATGATTGGAGGGTCAAAAATGTTAGGAGCGATCGTGAGGTTTATTGTTTCGGCAGTGGTTCTGTTATTAGTAAGTTGGATTGTTCCCGGACTTCGTGTGAATGGGTTCATGGGAGCGTTGGTCGCTGCAGCGGTGATAGCGATAGTCGGTTACGGAATTGAAAAAGTGTTTGGAGACAAAATTACTCGCTGGGGACGGGGCTCGATTGGGTTTCTTACTGCTGCAGTGGTAATTTACTTTAGTCAGTTTCTTATTCCTGGGTACATGACAGTCTCGATTATCGGTGCTTTATTAGCTTCTCTCGTCATTGGGATCGTGGATAGCTTTGTTCCAACGACCCTTCGTTAGGGTGCTTTAGCATTTTCCTTTCCCATTCTTTTTCAATGAAAATGCAATTGTTATGTTCTACAGTGGACTTGTCCCTCATACTTCTTCAATAAGAGGAAGGGGGACAAGTCCTTTGTTACGGGAAGATTTTTATCATCGGCAAAAAAAACAATTTAATATTTGGACGATTAAAGCTTGGATGCGTGGGTTTCTATTGGGGCTTGCGAGTTTCTTGGTTATTTTAGGTTTAGTTTATGCTCTGCGCAGCGGGAGTTCTCTTCAATTTGTTCATTTTCTGACTCAACAATCATTTCCTTTTGAAGCAATTTTATTGGAAGGAGCTCCAGGTTATTCTCAACCAGAACGCGCTCGTGTAGACTTGGCTAGGCATCAGGGAGTAGCGGTTAGTCTGTTCTTATTAACCGGTGTCAATATCTCGGATCCGCGAACCTTTTTTTTGGGCTATTTTTCCCATCCGCCACAAGGTCCAGTATGGTTGGGGTGGGCATACAACCCTAATGACCCGGAGTTTGAAGGACCCATTCTTGAGCCAATTGCTACTCAAGTACCCACAGGGAATGAGGATACTGATCCCCAAGATACTTTGATTCCTGGGGCAAAAGAAGTGAAAGTGGGAATTTATAATACACATAATAGTGAGAGCTATGCAGGGGATGGGGGTCTGGAACGACTGCAGGGGGAAAACGGAGATGTAGTGACAGTGGGTGAAACTTTGAAGAAAGCGCTTGAACGGAATGGAGTCGGAGCCGTCCATTCGACACAAATACATGATGCAGTCGATTTTATGAAAGCGTATAGCAAATCGGTGGTTACAGCAACCCAAATGACGAAAGATTATCCTTCGCTGGAGTTTTTAATAGACATTCATCGGGATGGGCTTCCTCGTGGGTTCTCTAAGTCAACGGTTATTGTAAAGGGGCAAAAGACCAGCCGGGTTATGGTGGTCATTGGCAAAATGAATCCGCACTGGCAGAAGAATGAAGCGTTAGCCAAAGAACTCATGGCTTTGGGAGAAAAGAAGTATCCTGGACTCTTTGCTCCCAATATTAGTTATGCTACGGATGCACGGTATAACCAGCATCTTTCTGACGGAGGGTTGTTATTGGAGTTTGGGAGTCAGTTAAATACGTTGGAGGAGGCAAATGGAGCGGCTGAGGCTGTGGCAGAGATTTTGGCTGAGTGGTTAAGGGAGGAAGTTTCTTAGCCCATTCGCACATCCTACGCCTGTAGGTCTTCCTTCTGGGATCACGGCTTCGGCGATACTCTCCACAGGAGACTATCGTGTTCCATCGCTATTCCCTTGTCGCTAAGGCTAAAACTCAAAACCTCTGGGCTTTCTGCATGTGCGTCGCTCCTTGCCATCCTTGGCACCGCGACATCAGTCCATCCATGGACAAGTCCCGTTGAGTTTCTTCACGCCTTATCGCCTGCGCTCATTGACGCGATTCCTCTCACATGCTCATTAAGCTAAGAAACTTCCTCTGGCCTGTGAGGTCGCCGGGTGGGGGACGACGAGAGCTCTTTGAAGACTGTTTGCGTCTTTGACGCAAAGGCACGGTATGCAAGTGCAGGGACGGTTCTTGTCTTGCATTTTGGCAGAGTGGTTAAGGGAGGAAGTCTTAGCCCTAATTCATTTAGGTTTCTCTTTTTTAGCATGGCGAAAAATGCTATAATTCGGGTGGTAGATAAGGCGATGGGGAGAAGAGGTTTACTCGATATGTCATCAACCAACCGAACGCTTGTTAAAGCAGCAGGATTTTTAATGGCTGCTCAATTGATTTCTAGGATTTTAGGTTTTTTAAGAGAAACCTTGATGGCGGGTTTTTATGGACAGAGCGGAGTAACGGATGCTTATAATACGGCGTTTGTTCTTCCTGATTTGTTATATTGGTTGTTAGTGGGCGGAGTTTTGAGTGCCGCCTTTATTCCTGTCTTTTCTGAATATATTGCCAAAGGTAATGAGGATGAGGGTTGGCGGGTTGCCAGCTCTGTTGTGAATTTGATCTTGCTTACCCTTGGGGTGTTTGTTTTAGTGGGGCTTTTTTTTACCCCCCACTTTATTCGTCTGGTGGTTCCAGGATTTGAGCCTGAAAACATGGTTCTAGCCACCCACTTGACTCGAATTCTCTTGCTGCAGCCTTTATTTATGGCCTTAAGCGGATTGACGATGGGGATTTTAAATTCTTATAAGATTTTTTGGCCCTCTGCAGTGGGAACCGTGCTTTACAATGCGAGTGTTATCTTTTTTGGGACGATTCTGGCAAATCCGGCAAAGCCTGACAGCATTTCTGGCTTTGCCTTTGGGGTTGTTTTTGGGGCGATCGCTAATTTTGCTGTTCAAATTCCGGCTTTGCGGAAAGTGGGAATCCGTTATTATCCGATCATTGACTGGCGGCATCCGGGTGTCCGCCTAATCGGGGCCTTGGCTGTACCTATTATTCTCAGTTATTCTCTGAACCAAATTCAGGTGGTGGTCAATAATAACTTTGGGTCGATGATGTTTCCGGGCAGTATTACGGCAGTCTGGTATTCCTATCGTCTTTTCCAGTTGCCGGTAGGGATCTTTGCTTTAGCTATTGCGGTCGCGACTTTTCCGACGCTGACGGAACAAGCGGCTTTAAAAAAGTGGGATGATTTTCGGCAGACATTATCAAATGGCATTCGTATGGTAATTTTTATAACCCTTCCGATTTCGGTGGGCATGATCGTTTTGCGTTTTCCCTTGATTCGGGTTTTGTTTGAGCATGGTCAGTTTACAGCGAATGATACTTTAATGATGGCGATTCCTTTATTTTATTTTTCGATTGGAATAACTTCACAAGCGGTGATTCAGATTCTGCCGCGGGCTTTTTATGCTCTTCAGGATACTTGGACACCCGTAATCTTAGGAATTATTGCAATGGCTGTTAATATTTTAGCCATGTATTTATTGATTGGTCCGCTGGCTCATGGGGGCTTAGCCTTTGCCACAACGATTGCTGCGTTTGTGAATATGCTTCTCTTGTTTTACCTTCTGCGCAAGAAGATAGGTCAAATGGATGGTTGGGCTATGTTCGGGACTAGTCTGAAATCCTTAGTAGCTTCGCTTCTGATGGCGGTTGTGATCTGGGTATGGATGCAGTGGCTAACTTCGGTGATTGGTATTGGTACGATAGCATCTCTAACGGTATTAGTAACTGGATCGGCCATCGGGGCCATTGTCTTTGCAGTGCTGGCGAAGTTTTTGAGGATGCAAGAGTTTGAGCAGGCGATGGGTTTGGTACGACGAAAACTGGGAGCATGATAATCAGTAAACTAGCCAAGAACTGATGTATGACTTATGTATAATGTATTAATCAGTATTATAACAGATGGGCCTTCTATTTGCGTTGACAAAGGGCAATTTATCAGGTACTATGTTGAATATCACCTAGTGATTAAACATTCGGCAATGGAGCCGCTAAGATGTCTGAGAGACAATCTGGCGGCTTTTTCTATTGACTAAACGGAGAGGGAGGCATGCTTTGAAAGTTCCTTTAACAGAAAAAGTGAGACCTTCCTTAGAGCGGTCAGCAATACTTCTTGCGTTGACAGAGACGAGAGAGGAAGAGGAAAAGCTTAAGAAATCCTTTGTTGAATCGTTTAACCTTCGTTGTGGTGTGACGGAAATTGGTGGAACGGTAGCGAATCTTCAACATACCGGAAAGCTCACGAATTCAGTAATGGCAACCGCGTTTAACACAGGTGTTATTCCAAAAGAAGACCGGAAGATTCATGCACTGATCCATGCAACATTAGAAGCTAGTAACAGTATTTTTATTCATACCAACAGCAATGCCAGTTTTGCTTTAAAAGTTGGTTTAGTGACGGATTCTGAATGGCTGGCGGTAGCAATTTATGGTCGTTCTTCCCTTCATCCCCTCTTAGAGCACGCTCGTGTAGGATTGGGAGTTATGCATCTTTGATTAGAGTAAGCTTAATAGTGGCAAATGATTGTGGGATTTAGTACAAAGTGTTTAGAGTAAGAGAGTACTAAAGTGTCAAAGTGATATAGAAAACTTTTAGAAGCGTACAATTTCATAACCGGGCACCAAATCGATTAGTGATTTGGAGCGGAAAAGTGTGTTTTAGAGAGCCCTTAATTATTAAAATTAAGGGCTCTCTTTGTCTTTTTCTTTATCTTAATTAAGGGAGGTGATGCGGTGGCATTTTGTTCTATCAGCGGAAGGTATAACTTTCTGGAAGGTCCCTTCTCGCCATCACGGTGCCTTGCCAATCCACACTGCAGGAGTATGCGTAATGGGTTGCAGTGTGGCGATAAGCTCGTCCGCTTATCGTCTTGGCGGCGCACTAACCTCGAACGTCCTGTTCGAGTCTTGGCTACAGGGACACTCGGCCAATCCACACTGCAGGAGTATGCTTAATGAGTTGCAGTGTGGCGATAAGCTCGTCCGCTTATCGTCATGGCCAGCGCTACTAACCTCGAATGTCCTGTTGAGTCATGGCTACAGGAACACTCGGCCATATGGCCATCGTAAATTAACCCAAATTTAAGGAGGATGAACTTTATGAAAATGATTAGAGCAATTGTAAGGCCCGATAAAACGGAGATTGTTGCAGAAGCCTTAGCACAGGCTGGGATGCCATCTCTAACAAAAATGCACGTCTTTGGTCGTGGTAGGACAAAGGGTATTCGAATCGGTGACGTAGTTTATGATGAGTTTCCTAAAACCCTTCTTCTCCTGGTCATTGAAGATGAAAAGCTGGATCAAGCTATCTCTGTAATTCTCGAAAGTGCTAAAACAGGAACCATGGGCGATGGCAAGGTCTTTGTGACCGAAGTCGATGAAGCGTATACCGTGAGTAAAGGGACAAAGGGGTTGTAGAAATGAAGGAAATAATGACGGTGATTCGACGCCATCAAGTACCAGTTACTAAAAAAGCGTTTGAAGACGCTGGGTTTCCTGCTCTGACGATCCAAAGTGTGGAGGGTCGTGGGAAACAAGGTGGAATCGGTGGATGGGCTGCTGAGGTTGATCCGGAATTGAATTCTATGTTGAGTAAAGAACTGGCGGATGATACCAATTTTAACTGGATTCCAAAAAGGATGTTAACAATTGTTGTGCAGGATGATCAAGTCGAAGAAGTAGTCGATGTGATTATTAAAGCGAATCAGACAGGGCACATAGGTGACGGTAAAATCTTTGTCCTTCCCTTAAAAGAAGTTGTTCGCGTTCGCACGGGAGAAACCGGAAAAGAAGCTGTTATTTAGAGAGTAAAACAAAGGAGATGGATTAAAATGAGACAAATTGCAATATACGGCAAAGGTGGTATCGGAAAATCTACCACAACTCAAAACACGGTTGTCGCCCTAGCAGAAATGGGGAGGAAAGTTACGATTGTGGGCTGTGACCCTAAAGCAGATTCCACGCGCTTGATCCTGAATAGTAAAGCTCAAACAACCGTAATGGACTTAGCCCGTGAAAGAGGGACTGTCGAAGATTTAGAATTGGAAGATGTTTTGGTGGAAGGGTATTTGGGCGTTCGCTGTGCTGAATCCGGGGGCCCGGAACCAGGGGTTGGATGTGCTGGTAGAGGGGTAATCACAGCAATTAACTTTCTGGAAGAAAACGGGGCGTATACAGCGGATACGGATTATGTGTTCTACGATGTTTTAGGGGACGTAGTTTGCGGCGGATTTGCCATGCCGATCCGCGAGAATAAAGCCAAGGAAATCTACATTGTTGCCTCGGGAGAAATGATGGCCATGTATGCAGCCAATAACATTTCGAGAGGAATCTTAAAATACGCGACAACTGGGACCGTACGTCTGGGTGGTTTGATTTGTAACAGTCGTCAAACAGACAAAGAACTTGAATTAATGGAAGCCTTGGCTAAAAAAATTAATACTCAGCTGATTCACTTCATCCCCCGGGATAACGAGGTACAACGCGCTGAATTACGTAAACAGACCGTTATCCAATATAACCCCACTCACTCTCAGGCTGATGAGTATAGAGCCTTGGCCAAAAAAATCGAGGACAATAAAATGATGACCATCCCGACTCCGATCGCCATGGAGGAGTTAGAAGAATTACTGATGGAATATGGAATCATGGAAATGTAATTTTAATCTAGGCAGAAATAAGGGGGGACAGAATTATGAGCATAAAGGAGACAATTGATTTTAGGAAAAAAGTCGTGGAAGACGTTCTGGAAGTATATCCTGAAAAGGCCAAAAAGAATCGCAGACAACATATTGCGGTCAAAGATAGTGAGTGTAGCAGTTGCGCAGTCAAATCCAATGCGAAGACAGTTCCTGGTATCATGACCGCACGGGGGTGTGCATACGCAGGGGCTAAAGGGGTTGTTTGGGGTCCGGTCAAGGATGTCGTGCATATTTCCCATGGACCCGTCGGGTGTGGTTATTACTCTTGGGGTAACCGCCGGAACTTGGCAGATGGCGAAATCGGAGTTGATAACTTTGTACCCTTTCTCTTCACCTCAGACTTCCAGGAAAGCGATATTATCTACGGCGGGGACAAAAAGCTGGAGAAAATAATCAGTGAGGTTGTTGGGCTTTTCCCGAATGCCAAAGGGGTTTCTGTTCTTTCAGAATGTCCTGTCGGATTGATTGGAGACGACATTGAAAGTGTTGCTCGCCGCACGAGCTTGGAACACGGTCTGCCGGTCATCCCGGTTCGTTGTGAAGGGTTTAGGGGAATAAGCCAGTCCCTGGGCCATCACATTGCCAATGATGCTATTCGTGATCATCTTTTAGGAAAAGGTCCAGCTAGAGAAATTGGACCGTACGATATTGGAATTATCGGTGATTATAATATTGGCGGAGATGCTTGGGCCAGCAAAAAGATTCTGGAAGAAATGGGTTTAAAAGTTGTCAATATTTGGACGGGCGACTCCACGATGGAAATGCTTCAGAATGGACATCTTGTCAAGCTTAATTTAATCCACTGTTTCAGAAGTATGAATTATATTGCTAAACACATGGAAGACACTTATGGAACCCCTTGGATGGAATTCAATTTCTTCGGACCGACTAAAATTAAGGAATCAATTCTTAAAATTGCGGCTCAGTTTGATGAAAGTATTATGGAAAAAGCATTAAAAGTGATTGAGAAATATGAACCACAGATGCAAAAAGTGATCGAGACCTACCGCCCACGCCTGGATGGAAAAACTGTCATGCTTTATGTAGGTGGCCTGCGTCCAAGACACATTGTAGGAGCTTATGAAGATTTGGGCATGGAGGTTATCGGAACGGGTTATGAATTTGCTCATAAAGAGGATTACGAGAAAACCCTTCCGGCTTTAAAAGAGGGAACGTTGATTTATGACGATGTGACAGCTCTTGAGCTTGAAGAGTTCGTTATGAAGCTAAAGCCTGATTTAGTTGGATCGGGGATCAAAGAAAAGTATGTCTTTGAGAAAATGGGTCTCCCCTTCCGTCAAATGCATTCCTGGGACTATTCAGGTCCTTACCATGGCTACGAAGGATTCCCTATTTTTGCTCGGGATATGGATATGGCCATTAACAGCCCTACCTGGAAATCTATCAAAGCCCCTTGGATATAGGAAACTTACCCCAGATGGACTACCTCAAGTTTAGCTGAACTTATCCAGGGGCTTAGTGCCACTTATCTTCACTTTAAATTAGTGGCACTTAGCCATCGGACAAAATAAATTGGGCAGAAAGGATGTCACACATGGAAACTAAAACTAAGGCAACAACTGCTTGGCTAAATACTGTAGAATACCGAGAAAAGAATTTTGCCCGTGAAAAGTTAGTCATCAATCCGGCCAAAGCATGCCAACCCCTTGGCGCCTTGCTTTGTGCCTTAGGGGTTGAAGGATGCTTACCATTTACTCATGGTTCGCAAGGGTGCACTGCCTATTTTCGCAGCACTTTATCCCGCCATTACAGGGAACCTATAGCAGCAGTCTCGGATTCTATGACTGAGGATTCTGCGGTATTTGGCGGACAGTCAAACTTAATTGAAGGTTTGAAGAATGCTTACGCGGTTTATAACCCAAAAGTGATCGCGATATTCACGAGCTGTATGGCTGAAGTCATTGGGGATGATATCAATGCTTATTTAGGTAATGCCAGAGAACAAGGGGCAATACCTCAAGATTTTCCGGTTGCACAGGCTAACACTCCGAGCTTTAAGGGGTCTCATATTACAGGGTACGACACTATGCTCAAAGGCCTCATAGATTGCTTAGCAACGCCTAGACAAGAGGACAAAATCAACGACAGACTCTACGTTGTCCCTGGTTTTGACACTTATCCCGCCAATCTTCGTCAATATAAGCGACTTCTTAAAGTGATGGATGCGCCTTATACGCTTTTACCCGACTATAGTGATGTAGTGGATGCTCCTAATTTAGGCACCTACCAATTATATCAAAAAGCAACATCCATTTCAGAAATGAACGATGCTTTAAACGCTGCAAGTTATTTATTCCTACAGACTTACTCAACTCCGACAACCAGTAAATATCTAGCCAGTAAGGCAGTTCCCATCGAAACGCTTTCTATGCCTATCGGGATCTCGGGCACGGACAAATTCATAGAATCCGTTGCCAAGTTCACCGGAAAGGATGTTCCAGAGGAAATAACCATTGAACGGGGACGTGCTATCGATGCCATGACGGATTCCCATCAGTATATTCATGGTAAGAAATTTGCCCTGTTTGGTGACCCAGATATCCTAATGGGAGTCGTCTCGTTTCTACTCGAAATGGGAGGAGAACCAGTCCATATAGTTTGCACAAATTCCACCCCATTATTTAAAAAAGCCATGGAAAGTTTACTATCGTCAAGCCCTTACGGACAAAGAGCCACACTCTATGCCGGCAAAGACCTCTGGCATCTCCGTTCCCTTCTGGTTACAGAACCGGTAGATATGTTAATCGGGGACTCCCATGGTAAGTGGGCTGTACGTGACGCTAATATTCCACTTGTCAGAATAGGTTTCCCCATCACGGATCGGGTGAATCTCCATCGTTATCCAATCATTGGGTATTCCGGAGTCATTAATATAATTACCATGATCGTCAATACGTTTCTGGAGGATGTCGACAGGAACTCCCCAGAGGCATACTTTGAAATGATGCGTTAACGAACGGAGGGGTGCTTCATGTTCACCAATCTTACAAAATTAGATCTTAAAGATAAACAATGCATGTCCGATGCCGGCTCGCCAAAATTATGCATGAAGGCCCTGCCCGGTGAAGGCGCAGAACGAAGTTGCGCTTATGACGGCGCAAGAGTTGTACTCATGCCCATTACGGATGTCGCTCACCTTGTTCATGGTCCGATTGCCTGTGCTGGCAACTCTTGGGATAACCGAGGAGCTCGCTCCTCCGGTTCCCAACTGTACCGACGGGGACTGACCACAGACATCATGGAAAATGATGTAATCTACGGCGGAGAGACTAAGCTCAAAGAGTCGATCTTGGAAATCGCGGTGAGACATGAACCAAAAGCAATCTTTGTCTACGCAACCTGTGTTTCCTCGTTAATAGGAGATGACGTCGACAAGATTTGCCAAGAAGCCCAAGCTGAACTGACTATTCCGGTGATTGCCGTTAATTGCCCAGGCTTTTTAGGGGACAAAAATATTGGAAATCGTATTGCGGGAGAAGTTTTATTTGATCGGGTTATCGGCACAGGGGAGAATTCTGACGAGAAAATACCCCTTTCCATTAACCTAATCGGAGAGTATAACATCGCTGGAGATCTTTGGGGAGTGTTACCGGATTTGAAAAACTTAGGGATCACACTTCATACGGCCATTACCGGGGATGCCAACTTCGATGACTTACGTTCAGCTCACAGAGCCAGCCTTAATGTGCTGATTTGTTCTAAAAGTCTAACTAATCTAGTCAGGAAAATGGAAATTCGCTATGGTATACCTTTTATGGAAGGGTCGTTTTATGGGATTCATGACACTTCTGAAACGCTGATTAAGATTGCAAAAGCGCTAGGTGATCCTGATTTGGTGGAGAGAACTTTAGTCTATGTTCGTAAGAAGGAAGACGAAACACGTAAGACCATTGCGGGGTACAAAAAGTTACTGGAGAATAAGCAAGCCATCTTGTTTACGGGCGGGGTTAAAACCTGGTCGATGGTGTCTACCTTGGCTGAATTAGGGATCAACATCTTAGCTGGAGGAACTCAAAACTCCACACCTGAAGATTTCCAGCGCATGAAAGAATTAATGGATCCCTCAGCTCAGATTATCGAAGATACAAGCTCAGCAGGCTTTTTAAAGATTATTGCGGAGAAGAAACCGGATCTGATCGTTGCCGGAGGAAAAACAAAATATCTGGCGCATAAAACAAGAACCCCTTTTCTGGATATCAACCACGGTCGAAAACTACCTTATGCTGGTTATGAGGGGATGGTTACCTTCGCAGAGACCTTAACGCGTACGGTACTGAGTCCTGTTTGGGGGCTTTTAAGACAGGAATTTCCCCCGAAGGAGGATGAACAAGATGACTAATACTAGTTCCACTAATACGACTAATGTGGATAAGACGAGACATTATCAGGGGAATCCCCAGAAAAACAGTCCTGCCCTCGGGGCGACTCTGGCCTACCTCGGCGTCAATGGACTATTAGCCTTACTCCATGGTTCTCAGGGGTGTTCTTCGTTCATCCGGTTACAGCTTTCAAGGCACTACAAGGAACCGATTCCCCTAAACTCGACAGCCTTATTAGAAGACTCGGTGATTTTTGGCGGCTGGGAACATCTTAAGAAAGGAATTGCTGTGGCAGCTGATAAATATAAACCTCAAATTATCGGAGTGATGAGTACTGGGTTAACCGAAACCTTTGGAGACGACATGGTTAGTGCACTATCTAGCCTGCGCTCAGAAAGACCGGATTTACTCGATCTGCCTGTTGTACTGGCCAGTACGCCGGACTATATCGGTTCTATGCAAGAAGGCTATCAGCGGACGGTAGAGGCGCTGATTACGACGTTGGCTGGACATTCAGCTAAGACGAAGGAGCAATCCGCCTCTAGCTCAGGCTTTAACCTTAACGAGGATCCAGCGCTGTCTATCGCGTTGCTGCCTGGTTGTCATCTAACCCCGGGCGATGTCGATGAGCTAAAAGAGATCGTGATGGAATTCGGATTTAGGCCTATTACCATTCCTGATCTATCAATTTCTTTGGATGGGCATGCAGAACTGGAAGCGGCTCCGGTGGTTCAGGGTGGAACGTTGCTTGAAGATTTTCAACGTTTAGCAATGTCTAAGGCCTGTTTGTCGTTTGGGCTGAGTATGGAGAAAGCGGGAGAAACAGTAAGAAAATCTTACGAAATTCCTCATTATAACTTTCCTTCCATAACTGGCCTCACCGCAACAGATACCTTTGTTTTAACGTTAGCTAAGATATCGGGTAAGCCGATACCAGCGAAGCTGCTCCGGCAAAGAAGCAGATTGCTGGATACACTAGCCGACTTTAATGATCAACTTGGCGGTCTTAAGATAGCTATAGCCTTGGAGATGGATCTACTGTATAGTCTAGCCTCTTGCTTAGTGGAGGTGGGTGCTGAGCTTTCTGTAGCCTTGTCGGCATCCCAAGCGAACATCCACACACTATCCCTACCAATTCCGATCGAAGTGGGTGACCTGGAAACCCTTGAGGATCGAGCGGCCCAGAGTACGTTAATTATTGCCAATTCGAACGGTCGTCAAGCTGCAGGGCTGCTTAAACTACCTCATTTAAGAGCGGGGTTGCCAGTTTTTGACCGGGTTGGTTATCCACAAAAACGCTGGATTGGCTATGAAGGCACTCAACAATTTCTCTTTGACACCTTAAATTCAGTGGGTTAGGGAGAAGACGAGGTCGACAAGGTTGAAAGGTCCAGATAACGAGTCTAAATAAATGAAAGAGATAGCAAAGAAAGTCTTAGAATAAAGGAGATATCAAAGGATAGGTCTTAGTTTAAGGGAGGGTACAGGTATGCTTATAGCCTTTGCCAGTAGTGATGGTAAAACAATTGACTCGCATTTTGCTTCCGCCCCTTCGTTTGAGATGTATAAATTTACAAAGGAACCTCCAGGGGTTATCCATACATCTCTATCCTCTGAAGACTTGGCGGAATCCGATGATAAAGTTGATGTACTCATTAAAATGCTCAAAGAATGTGCCATTGTCTATTGCACACAGATTGGCGGTCCCGCGGCAGCGCGTTTAGTTCAAAGTGGTATTCATCCTTTGAAAGTGCTCGAAGGGACATTGATTGTCGATGAACTTGATAGACTCAATAAATTGCTGCTTTCTAAAAAATTGCCTCCTTGGTTAAAAAAGAAAGTGGGAGACATGGGGGATATCGAAGCTCAGAAGGAGGATTTAGAGTGAGTGAAGTACTAATTTACAAAACCTTTGGTGGATTACCTTGGACTCCACAGTATGTGGAAGAGATCGATAACTCCCTGTGCCTGGGATGTGGGCGGTGTGTGAAATTATGCGTGCAGAAATGCTTAGGCCTAGAGAGTTTCGAGGATGATGAAGGGACAGAACGGCACATCGCCAAAATTGCTAATAAAGACCAATGCATTGGCTGCCAGGCCTGCGGCAGTATCTGTGTACGTCACTGCTATACGTTCAAGGAAAAGTCAGCATAATTATTGCGAGGCAGGTCGTTCGAGGCACGAGGTTCGAGTGTATGTGCGCTTCCGGGTCTTGAAAGGTTCGTAAAAGGTCGACTAGTCTCTTTGGGCTAAATTAGCGGCATAAATGTATACTCACAGCGAAGAGAGTATGAAACTCTCGCTTACTAAGTAGGAGCCTTGGAAGTGGATAGGAAAATAAAATTGAACGACTGGAGGGATTAAGATGCATAAAGAATGTACGCGAGGAAATATAAATAGCCCACACCTAAATCATGGACATCCTTGTTTCTCAACAAAGGGGCATGGCAAAACCGGGCGGATCCACTTGGCCGTAGCTCCGGGATGTAATATATCTTGTAATTATTGTGTGCGCAAATTTGATTGTGCAAATGAATCCCGTCCAGGTGTAACCAGTAGGGTACAAACCTCAGAAGAGGCGCTTCAAACAGTCAGGAAGGCAAAAGCATCCGATATCGGATCAAAACTTACTGTTGTAGGAATTGCGGGTCCTGGAGAACCTTTAGCGAATAATGCAACGTTCGAAACCCTAAGAGGGGTAAAGAGAGATTTTCCAGAGATGATCCTTTGTATAAGCACTAATGGGCTTCTCTTGCCAGAAAAGCTCGATGAATTGGCGAAGATTGGCGTGTCCCATATTACGGTAACAATTAATACCTTAGATGAGAAAATTGGTGCCAAAATTTACAGTTATGTTCGCTGGGAAGGCAAAACTCTGATTGGACCTGATGCTGCAAAGATTTTAATTAATAATCAACTAGCGGGACTTGAATTGGCTTCTAAGGCAGGAATGACTGTGAAAGTTAATACCGTGCTTATTCCTGGTGTCAACGACCAGCTTTTATACAGCTTGGGTGTGGAAATCAAGAAAAGAGGTGCACACCTTCACAACATCATGCCCATAATCCCGCAAGGAAAACTTGCGCACATTAAAGCTCCGACTAAAGAACTTTTAGCAAGTATCCGTTGCAGTCTGGGTTCACTTCTTCCCCAGATGACTCACTGTCAACAATGCCGTGCAGATGCTATTGGGGTGCTCTAAAGATGGGAAAAGGAGTTATTTAGATGGAACAAAGGGTTTTATTATGCGATACAACACTAAGAGATGGTGAGCAAGCACCTGGCGTTGCGTTCGGTCTGCCGGAAAAGGAAAAGATCGCTAGGGCACTGGCGGATGCTGGAATTGATGAATTGGAAGTGGGAGTACCTGCGATGGGGAAAGCAGAGACTCGCATAATTTCCAAATTAGTTGCTCTACATTTGCCAGTTCGTCTGATCACTTGGAATCGTGCTGTGCTGTCAGATCTCCAAGCAAGTTATCGAACGAGGGTCGAGGGAGTCGGTATTTCAATTCCTACTTCGGATCAGCAAATTAAGCATAAAATAAAGAAGAATCGCGCTTGGGTTCTTGAGCAAATGGGCCATTGTGTTCATAATGCTAAAAAGGAGGTTGGCTATCTTGTACTCGGACTTGAAGATGCCAGTAGAGCAGATCCTGCCTTTCTCGCAGAGATTCTTGCGGAGGCTCAGAAGCTAGGGGTTGATCGGGTACGCTTTGCGGATACTCTGGGAATTCTTGACCCGTTGAAAGTTTTCTTTACTCGACAAGACTTGGTGAAGATATCTGGGGTTCCCTTAGAATTTCATGCCCATAATGATTTTGGGATGGCGACGGCCAATTCTCTCGCGGCAGTTCAAGCCGGATTTCAGGCCTTAAGTGTGACGGTGGGAGGATTGGGCGAAAGGACTGGCAATGCCCCGCTTGAAGAAGTGGCGGTTGCTCTGAAATATTGTCTCAATCAGAGTGTGCGTTTTGACTTGAAACGTTTAAATTCAATTTGCTCAATGGTTAGCTTGGCAACGGATCGATTAATTCCTCGGGCAAAACCCGTGATCGGGGAGGACGTTTTCACTCACACTTCCTCCATTCACATTGATGGAATTCAGAAGGATTTTGCTAACTACCAAACTTTTCCGCCTGAAAGTGTAGGACGCCAGCATTCAACGTCCTTTGGTAAATACTCTGGCATCAAAACTATCTTGAGGCTTTTAAAATCCAAAGGAATTGACTTTGACCAAGAAACTATGGATAAATTATTTATCACCATCTTGCACCAAACTCAACGGCGCAAGAAGCCTATGAACGAAGACGATATCATGAGAATTGTTGGCGATGCATGCTGAATAAAAATAGATATGACAAAACCTTCTTTAGGCAGATTTGCTTGAAAGAAGGTTTTTGTCATTTTTGTGTAGAATTGGACGATTGGATTAGGTTTACCGAAAAGGGGCTTAAGATGATGTATCTAGATTGGTTTCAATTGGTCTTGATCCGACGGTTCTGACTATACTCCTTGGCATCGTGCTTCTCAAAGAGAGATGGAATTTGAAACGAAAAAGCATTGGGGTTATACTTTCTTTAGTTGGAGTTGCTTTTCTTAAGCTATCAAGTTAAATCTAAAGCTTTAGGAGAAAATTGGAACTCCGAACTTAAAGAAGTGGGGTCTTAATTGATAAACGAAGATTGTAGTTCTGTTATAAAGGGAACTACTATCCCATGTTGGATGTGTTAAAGTGTGTTGAAGTTACACGCGCAAATTAGAGAGGGGTTAGAAATAAAATGGGAAAACTCGTTGAATGCGTTCCGAATTTTAGTGAGGGGCGTCGTCCTGAGGTTATTGAGGCTATTGTGGCCGAAGTCAAAAAGGTCAAAGGGGTAAAACTGCTTGATGTCAAGCCTGATGCTAGCCATAACCGAACGGTCGTAACCTTTGTGGGGGATCCCCAAAGTGTTAAACTTGCCGCCTTTAATGCTTGTGCTAAGGCGTGCGAGTTGATTGATATGGAGCAACAGCAAGGAGGGCATCCACGGGTTGGAGCGACGGATGTTATTCCGTTTATTCCCGTTAAAGAGGTTAGCATGGAAGAATGTGTTCAGTTGGCCAACGAACTCGGTTCCGAGATTGCTAGTAAACTCGGAATCCCTGTCTATTTATACGAGGAAGCGGCTAAAGTGCCGAGCAGAAAGAGGCTTCCTGACGTAAGAAAGGGAGAGTACGAAGGGCTAAAGGAGGAAATAAATAAACCTGAGCGTCATCCTGATTACGGTCAGCCTAAAATGCATCCCACTGCCGGTGCCACCGTAGTCGGGGCACGCCAATTCTTGGTGGCTTACAATATTAATCTTGGCACGAAGGATCTCAGTATTGCTAAGAAAATTGCTGATTCCATCCGTGAGGTCAAAGGGGGATTTAAATATGTCCGAGCGATGGGAGTTATGCTGGAGGATCGAGATGTCGCTCAAGTATCGATAAACATGGTTAATTACGCAGGGACCCCGTTATTTCGGGTTTTTGAGACTGTGAAATCCGAGGCAGCTCGGTATGGCGTAAGTATTATTGGTAGTGAATTAGTGGGTGTAGCTCCTTTGCAGGCGCTCCTTGATGTAGCTGAATTCTATTTGCGGTTAGAAAACTTTGATCGCAAACAGGTTTTTGAAGAGAATTTGGTTGAAGACTAGACTTCGATGAATCTGAAGCAAACGGTCGGAGGCATGCTAAGCGTTAGGTTAGCCAGGTTTATTTAATTAGCGAACATCGAACAACGATCAGGGGGTAGAATTAATGTTAGTTAGCAAAACAGTGAGTGGATTTGTGGAAGAGTTAGCGAGTAACTCACCAGCTCCCGGTGGAGGGAGTGCAGCGGCTCTTGCTGGATCATTAGGGGCAGCACTGAGCATAATGGTTTGTAATTTTACTGAAGGTAAGCCTAAGTTTGCTAGTGTACAAGATGAGATTGCCCAGATTAAGCAAAAAGGGCTGGCCTTAAAGAATGATTTAATGGGATATATTGATGGAGATACGGATGCCTTCGTTGAGGTTATGAAGGCTTATAAATTACCTAAGGAAACGGATGCCGAAAAAGCTCTAAGGTCAGAGAAAATACAAGAGGCAACGAAACAGGCAACCCTTTTGCCCCTTAAAGTAGCAGAATCTTGCGTTGAAGTCTTGAAACTTTCGCTAAGGGTCTTAACGATCGGTAATCCGAACACCGCCTGCGATGCGGCTGTTTCCGGGGTCACAGCTTATGCAGGTTTTCAAGGAGCAATTTTCAACGTTAAGATTAATCTAAGTTCAATTAACGATGAGACATTTCTTCAAGATGTCCGAGATAAGATCACAGTGTTACAAGAAGATGCGGATAAGAATAATCAACTAATTTTAGCTCGAGCCAAAGAGGTCATTGGCTAAGGGCGGGATGATAATATTTTAGAACTTTTCATAGGAAAGCTGAGTTCAAATATAAGAGCCTTCAATTTGAAGGCTCTTATATTTGAATGGTACGAATTATTGTCAGCAAGTTAACCCTACATAATTGTGCACGAAGTGTCGGATGGATACCTTCAATTTCTGATATTCTATTGAAGACGGGAGGTCAATCAATAAATGGATTTGCTTGAAAAAATGAATGGAGACGAGCACAAAGATGTAACTTCACCAACGTTTAGGAGCGAAATATGGATACCAATTTTGAAAAGGAAATTATAATTATTATGTATTTTTGGTACTGTTCTAAACTTGGATAAACATGTTAAGTTTTGAATTGATATTCATTAATTCTGAGACACCCACTTCTTGTAAGTGGGTGTTCCTTATTAGATGGAGCGGCTCGGGGAAAGCAATCCTCTGCGCAAAGGTATGCTAGTTCTTGCGAAATTCCCCCTTTAGCTGTTATACTAAGTATTTAGAATATCTAAATATGCTTAATACAAAACTTGATTATAGAAATGAGGGCAGGACCTTGGCACAGGCATCACAACGTATTCGTAATTTTTCTATTATTGCACATATCGATCATGGTAAATCTACTTTAGCTGACCGGCTGATAGAATATACCGGGGCCTTGAGTAAACGAGAAATGGAAGCGCAAGTCCTTGATTCCATGGATTTAGAGCGTGAGCGCGGGATTACTATTAAGCTACAGGCTGTACGCTTAAACTATCAGGCTAAAGATGGACAACTCTATGAACTGAATCTGATTGATACACCAGGGCACGTCGATTTTACCTACGAGGTGTCTCGCAGTTTGGCGGCCTGTGAGGGAGCGCTGCTGGTTGTTGATGCGGTCCAAGGGATTGAGGCCCAGACCTTAGCCAATGTTTATTTAGCGTTAGAAAATGATCTTGAGCTCATTTCAATTATTAATAAAATTGATCTTCCTAGTGCTGAGCCTGAGCGTGTTAAAGAAGAGATTGAAGAGGTAATCGGATTAGATGCCAGTGATGCTATTCTTGCTTCAGCCAAGACGGGAATTGGGATTGAGGAAATTCTTGAACGTATTGTGGAAAAAGTTCCACCTCCCAAAGGGGATGATCAAGCTCCTCTCAAAGCTTTGATTTTTGATTCGAAATTCGACGCCTATAAAGGGGCTATATCCTATGTTCGGATTGTTGAGGGGCGAGTGGGCAAAGGTACAACCATGAAAATGATGGCGACTGGGAAAACCTTTGAGGTGACAGAAGTGGGCGTGTTTGCTCCGGCGATGCAGATTGTCGATGAGCTTAGAGCGGGTCAAGTGGGATTCATTGCTGCGAGTATCAAAAACGTTAAGGATACTCAAGTCGGGGACACGATAACGGATGCGGAAAACTCAGCACTTGAACCGCTACCTGGCTATAGAAAGGCTACTCCCATGGTGTTTTGTGGACTTTATCCAGTTGATGCGAGCGATTATAATAAGCTGCGTGACTCTTTGGAGAAGCTTCATCTTAACGATGCAAGTTTGGTCTTTGAACCAGAAACGTCCGTAGCTTTGGGGTTTGGTTATCGGTGCGGATTTTTAGGGTTGCTTCATATGGAGATTGTCCAGGAACGCTTGGAACGAGAATATGATCTGAATATGATTACCACGGCACCCAGTGTAATCTATAAGGTTAACACAACCAAAGGGGACGTTCTGAGCATTGACAATCCTTCCAATCTCCCACCTGTTGACCGAATAGTGAGTATTGAAGAACCCGTGGTGAAGGCCACGATCTTAGTACCAGCGGAGTATGTCGGCGTGATTATGGAGCTCAATCAAGAAAAGCGTGGAACGTATTCTAACATGGACTATGTCTCCAAGAGTCGGGTGAAACTAATCTATGAACTCCCGCTCAGCGAAATTGTTTTTGATTACTTTGATCAATTAAAATCAAGGACTAAAGGGTATGCCTCTCTGGATTATGAACTATCTGGGTATAAAGAGACAGATTTAGTTAAGATTGATGTCCTTCTGAACGGGGAATTGGTGGATGCGCTTTCTTTCATTGTTCATAAGGCGAAGGCGTATAATCGGGGCAGAAAGCTAGTCGAAAAACTTCGTGGAATTATTCCTAGGCATATGTTTGAAATCCCAATCCAGTCTGTAATTGGAAACAAAGTTATAGCCCGCGAAACTGTAAGCGCTATGCGGAAAGACGTTTTGTCCAAGTGCTATGGGGGGGATATCTCCCGAAAACGAAAGCTTCTCGAGAAGCAAAAAGCCGGTAAAAAGCGAATGAAGCAGGTAGGTAGTGTCGAAATACCTCAGAATGCATTTATGGCTGTCTTGCAGATTGAGGATTAGGAGAGTGCACCTATGCCTTCGCTATACGTTCATGTTCCGTTTTGTGTCCAAAAATGCGATTACTGTGCCTTTTATTCTCAGGCGCTGGTGGATAACCCCAAGGAGCTTATTTCCGTGTATTTAGAGGGCTTAGAAGTTGAAAGCTCTGCGCGACAAAAAGATGCCCCTCAGGGGGTATCTTCTCTTTTTATCGGAGGTGGGACTCCAACTGCGCTTAAGGATAACGAGCTAGAACAATTGTTGGGGATGATTCATCAGTTTTTCAGCATAAACTCAGGGGCTGAAAAAACGGTTGAAGGAAATCCTGGAACTCTATCAGACGAAAAGCTGGTAATATTACGGCGTTATGGGATTAATCGTTTTTCACTCGGTGTACAGTCTTTTGACGATTCATTGTTACGAGCGGTAGGTCGGGTTCATACTGCAGAACAAGCCCGTAAAGCCCTCCGACGCTTGAGAATGGCAGGGTTTAAAAACGTTAATTTGGATTTGATGTTCGGACTTCCCGGGCAGGATATGGCAGCTTGGGACGCCTCCTTAGAAGAGGCTTTGTCTTATTCTCCTGAGCACTTATCCCTCTACGGGTTAATGCTAGAGGAAGGCACGCCACTCTATGGGCGATATATGGGGACTAGAGAGGTTAAAAGAGGAGACAAAGAAGAACTTTATAGACTTCCGGATGATGACCTACAAGCTGAAATGTACGAATGGGCAGTACCAAGGTTAAAACAGGCGGGATATAGGCAGTACGAAACGTCTAATTTTGCGCTCCCGGGTTTTGAATGTCAGCATAATCTAGGCTATTGGCGGGGAGGGGACTATTTAGGCTTAGGTCCTGGAGGGGTGTCTTGCTTGGATAGGGTGCGCTGGAAAAACATTGAAGATGTATGTTCCTATGCAAAGCTGCTTCTCAAAGGGGAAAGTCCGTTGGATGAGGCGGGGCAGGAAGTCTTGTCTTTGCGCGAGTGTATGGCAGAACGTATGATTTTGGGGTTAAGGCTTGCAGAAGGAGTAGATCTTTCCTCGTTTCGAAATGATTTTGGAGCGGATCTCAGGGATATTTACAGGGACGTTTTGGCACGCTATGATAAGGAGATTTTTGTATTTCAGGGTGAATATTTATGCTTAAATCCGAAATATGCTTTTGTAGCGAATAGTATTTTGCAGGAGTTTGTTTAGGGGGACTTGTATCACACAGCGCTCGGTGCTTACGACGCAGAGCAAACTAACCGTTCAAGCTCCTACTATGGGGAGCGGGGTACATCCTTCGGCGATATGATATATGAAAGAACCCGCCTACGGCGATAATCTATCCTACGCCGCGAAGTGTTCCTTTTGGGATCAGCGGCTTCGGCGATACTCTCCACTGGAGACTATCGTACTGGAGACTATCGTACTGGAGACTATCGTGCCAGACTCGCCATCCTGCAAGAGGCCTAATTCGTGCGAAGACAGTGTCTTCGGGCTCAGTTGGCGGCAGTGCACATCCTTGTGCACTGCCCCGTGTCTGGGGTCGGTCGCTTGAACGGAAGTTTGCTATTCTGCTTACGTAAAGACGTCGCGCTCGTGTGATACTGCGTCCC